>CANRXB010000030.1 GCA_947643715.1 uncultured bacterium | reverse complement strand
AACTCGGTGTAGCTCTGGGCCAGGTAGGGCCGGTCGAAGTTGCGCATGAGCCGCACTCCCATCAGCCGGGCGGCCCCGGCGGCGATCTCCGAATAGCCGGCGAAATCGCAGTACATCTGGATGCAGAAAAGCCCCCCGGCACAGCAGATGGCCAGGGAGTTCGCCTCCTCCATCGAGGAAAAAACGGCGTTGACATAGATGCCGCAGAAGTCCGCCACCACGCACTTGCGAAAAAAGCCGCACAGCAGCAGGCGTATCCCGGCGGCAAAGTCCTCCCAGGCCAGCCGGTGCTCCGCCTTGAGCTGGGGGAGCAGGCTCCCGGGGCTCTCGATGGGGCCCGCCACCAGCTGCGGGAAATAGGTGACGTAGAGGGCGAAGGAGATCAGATCCTTTTCCGCCATGAAGTCCCCCCGGTAGACATCGATGGTGTAGCTCATGGTCTGGAAGGTATAAAAGGAGATGCCCACCGGCAGGATCAGTCCAAGCTCCGGCACCCGGTAGACGATCCCGGCAGCGGCGCACAGGCCGTTCACCGTACCGGCAAAAAAGTCGAAGTACTTGAAGGTGAACAGCAGTCCCAGGTTGACGCAGATGCTCACCAGGAGCAGCAACCGCATGACGCCCCGCCGCCCTCGACAGCGTTCGATCCCCCTGCCGCAGCAGTAGTCCACCGCCGTGGAGACCAGCAGCAGGAGGATGAGGGCGGGGTCGGCATACATGTAAAAAAAGTAGGACGCCGCCAGCAGCCAATATTTCCGCCCCCGGTGGGGCAGCAGCCAATACACCGCCGTCACCACCGGCAGGAACACCAGGAACACGCCGGAGTTGAAATTCATCCCCCCACCCCCATATCCAGCAGCAGGTAGATCAGCAGCACGGCCGCCGTCTCCCACAGGCTCGCGCCCCGGACCAGGGCATAGGCGCTGGCCCCCAGGGCCAGCGCCGCAGACAGCAGGAAGAACACGCCCCGGGTGGCCCGGTACCGCCGCTCGAACAGGCAGAAGAACAAGGCGGCCCCATACAGCAGCAGCGCCAGCGGCAGATCCAGGATCACGCTCTCCACCATTGCCGGATCAGCTCCTTCACCGCCTGCTTGTCCGGTTTGCCGGAGCCGGTCATGGGCAGCGCGTCCATGTACATGATGCCCTCGGGCAGCTCGTTCCGGGGCAGACAGGCACTCAGGCCCTCCACCACATGGGACAGGCCGTTCCCCACATACACCACCGCAGCCCAAGGCAGCTCCCCGCACACGTCGTCGGGCAGGCCCACCACCGCGGCTTCCCGCACCCCGGGCTGGGACAGCAGGGCCTCCTCGATGCGCCGGGGGGACAGGTTGACTCCGTTGCGGATGATGATGTCCTTCTTCCGCCCGGTGAGGTGGAGGATGCCGCTCTCGTCCACATAGCCCAGATCGCCGGTGTGCAGGAAGCCATCCCGGTCGATCGCCTGGGCGGTCAGGGCGGGATCGTGATAGCCCAGCATCCGCATCGGGCTGGAGACGCACACCTCTCCCTCCTCCCCGGGCCCGGCCTGCGTGCCGTCCTCACGGAGGATCCTCCCCCGGCCGGCAGGGTAGAACGGTCCCACCCCCGCCATGCGCACCGCCTGGGGAGAACGATGACAGGCGCAGGAGATGCCCACGCATTCGCTCATGCCGTACACCGGCACCAGGGTCATGCCCAGGACGGACTCGATGCGCTGGAACTGCTCCTCCGTCCAGGGGGCGCCGCCGATGTACCCCGTCCGAAGGGTGCGCACCTCCCCGGCCCGGGCCTTTTTCGCCATGGCCAGATAGAGGGAGGGCACGCCGTTCATCCGGGTGATCTTTTCCCGGGCAACGATCTGTACCAGCTCCTCCGGGGCGGTGGCGGCGGTGAGGTACAGCCGGTGGCGCAGCACGATGGCCCCGGTGAGCAGCGCCAGGCCGAACACATGGTCCATGGGCAGGGCCCCCAGGGCGATATCGTCCTCCGAATAGCCCCCCAAGGGGGCGGAATCCAGCAGGTTGCTCACCAGATTGCCCTGGCTGAGCACCACCGCTTTCCGTTTCCCACAGGAACCCGAGGTGAAGATGTAAAAGGCGGGGGCATCGGGGTCGTCATAGGCAGGCACGGGGGTGTAGCCGGACGACACCAGCGGGAGCTGCAGCGGGGCCCGCTGTCCGGCCTGGCTGAGCAGGAGGACGGGCCGCTGGACGTCGCCCCCCGCCTCCAGGTAGAACGGGACGGACAGCGGAGGGGCGCAGGCGGCCAGGGCCTGTTCCGGCTCTTCCCTGGGATCGGTCAGGACGGCGACGGCCCCTATCCGCTGAAGGCACAGCAGCGCCAGCACCGTGTCCACCGTGTGGCCGGCAGGCAGCGCGACCAATGTCCCGGGGCGCAGCCCGCTGGCGTACAGCAGGCCCGCACCGGCTTCTACGAAGCTTTCCGTTCGCTCCGCCGTGAGCCAGCCTCCACGATCCCCGAGCAGGGGCAAGCAGGGCTTTTCCAGGGCCAAGCAGTGGAGATACCAGCAAAGTGTGTGGATGACAGTATCCATAACATCCGCTCCTTGTATGATCTATACAAAAAATCTATCAAAAAACATTCCGCCGGGCAAGATACCTACAGCAAACAGCGGCTATTACGGACAAACAAAAAATGCCGTGGACGAACAGCAGCATCTCGAGGACGAACAGCAGGTCATGTGACGCTGTGATTTGACGAACAACGGTCCGCCCTCGTTGCATTTGTCCTGACTGTCTGTTAAGATGTTTGCGAGGATCGTGCAGATCGCTCATATGGAACAGGAGGACGGGACCGCCATGCCGGACAACATACGATTCATCATCCAGATCGTCGACCTGGCATGGGCCGTCGGCGTCGCCATCCGCGCATCCGGCTGGGTCCTGCTGTGCCACGGGCCGGTGTGGAAGTGCGAGCGGCCCAAGCGGGTCGTCGTGGAATGCCTGCTCGTGACGGCAGTCACCGCGGTGTGCCAGCTTTTGACCATCCTGCTATGGGGCTACGGGCCATACCTGCTGCTGCAGATCGTCTTCCAGGGGATCGTGGGGGCGCTGCTGCTCCATCTCCGCTCCGACCGCCAGCGCAAGGCCGACCTGGTGATGTGGTGCTCCATGCTGGCGGGGAGCTGCGCCATCGCTTCGATCAGCGGCCAGTGCAGCTTCCTGGTGGGGGAGTTCCTTGCCGAAGGGGTGGCCGAAGGGGCCGTGCGGACTGCCGTGCTGCTGCTGATACTGCCTCTGGCGGCCTATCTCCACTCCTTCAGCCTCCAGGAATATGAGCAGGTGCCCGCCAGCGGGCTGGCCGCTATCCTGATAGGCGACGTCAGCATCATCGCCATGAACGTTTTGGAGGTGCTGTGGGCCGGCACGGACTACCGCATCACGGTCACCTTCCTGGTGGCCTATGTGTCCATCCTCTGTATGGTGGTGGCCGCTATGCAGGGCATCGACGATATGTGTACCGAACGCAACGAGATCGTGGAGCTGCAGGCAGAGCGCCAGCGGCTGTACAGCGAGCGAGAGCTGGCCCGGATGATGTCGGACAACCTGGACGATCTGCGCAGCATCCGTCACGATCTGAAGAACCAGTATTCCTACATGCAGATCCTGTTGTCCCAGCGGCGGTATGGGGAGCTGGAGGAATACTTCCGCCAGTCCTCGGAGCACCTGCTCCCCCAGTTGGGGCAGTTCATCGACTGCGGGAACCGCTCGGTGAACACGATCTTGAACATGGAAGCCGCGAAGGCCAGGAAAGAGGGCGTGGAGCTCATCCATCAATTGGTGGTGCCCCCTGTGCTCCCCTTCAGCGAGGACGACCTGTGCGCGGTGCTCACCAACCTGCTGGACAACGCCATCGAGGAGTGCGCCCGCTTGCTCCGAGCGGGCCAGACGGACGTATCCACCCGGCTGGAGATCTATCCGCAAAAAAGCTATCTGTTCATCCTGTGCCGGAACACCACCGACCGGAAAGAGCTGGCGCGGTCCGGCCGGGGGCTGCGCACCACCAAAGGGGACGACCGGCTGCACGGCTACGGCACCCGCATCATCACAAAGACCGCAGAGAAATACAACGGCTGCGCGGAGTTCAGCCTGTCGAACGGGACCTTCGTGGCCAAGCTGTTGCTGGACATGACAGTGGAGGAGAGAACATGAAGATCAAGATCGCCTTGTGTGACGACGACGTGAAGGCCCTTCCGGTCATCGCCGGAGCTGCGGAATCGGCGTTCCAGGAGAAGGGGATCCATACGGACATCCAGCGCTTCACCTCCGGGAAAGCGCTGATGCAAGCCATGGAGCAGACCACGTTCCAGATCGTCCTGCTGGATATCGAGATGCCCGGGATGGACGGGATCGCCGTCGGGAAGAAGATCCGGGCGCAGGGGAACGATACCCAGATCGTCTACGTCTCCGAGGCCGAGAGCCGGGTGTTTGAATCCTTCCTGGTGCAGCCCCTGGGCTTCGTGCGCAAGAGCAACTTCCTCAACGATATCGCCGCCGTGGTGGAGCTGTATGTCAAGACCTGTTCTCAGGACGAGCGAGGGGACTATATCGAATTCCAGACCCGCTCCGGGCTGCTGACGCTGAAAAGCAGGCAGATCTGCTACATCGAGGGCAGCCGCAACTACCAGTTGCTCTATCTGGAGGGGCAAAAGGCGCCCACCGAGGTGAAGATGACCATGGAGAAGCTGGAGGCCGTCACCCAGCCTTACGACTTCATCCGCATCCACAAGGGCTATCTGGTCAACCATCGCTGCATCCAGCGCATCAGCTCCACCGCCGTCACCTTGCTGGACGGGACGCAGCTCCCCATCGGGCGCAGCAAGGCTGCGGAGGTCAAGAGCAGATACCTGTCCATCCTGGGCGGGACATAGCCTCGATCGCACACGGAGAAAGCCGCTGTTCGTCATGGACGAACGGCGGCTTTCTCGCTCTCCACGTGTGCTTCGTCCCACATCCATTGCAATTCGTCCATTCAAAACGACGAATATCCAGGGCCACTTGAAAAGAAAATTGGGCAGATTTAATATATCGCCAGCAACTACCCAGGGCAGAGCAGTCGCTCTGGGACCTCAAGACCCAGACGAGATGAAAGGAGATCCAGAAGCAATGAAAAAGACGAAGCGATTTCTTGCACTGCTGCTGGCGCTGGCCATGACGGCCAGCCTGGTGGCCTGCGGCACGACGGAGGACCCCTCCGTCAGCAGCACTCCCAGCAGCGACCCGAGCAGCGCTCCCACCAGCTCCGACGAGCCGGGACAGAGCGAGCAGGTGACGCCCTCCACCAACGGCATCATCGCTCCCATCACCCCGGAGGAGCTGGGCAGCGGCACCGTGAAATGGACCGAGGAAAAGACCGCCGACGGCTGGTACAAGGTGACCAACGAGGGCGGCAAGACCCTGGGCTACTCCAAGGACTCCGGCGTGGCCCTCATCCAAGTGGACGGCTACGCCTTCAAGGACCTGGACCGGGACGGCGTGCTGGACGGCTATGAGGACTGGCGCAACTCCAACGAGGACCGCGCCCGCGACCTGGCCGAGCAGATGGGCGTGGACGAGATGACCCCGCTGTTCACCCACGGCGGCTGGACCAGCTTCGGCTCCACCATCGAGGGCGACGACCTGACGTACGTAGAGGAGGGCGGCCGCGGCGGCGTGACCCGTTCCGCCATCAGCCAGGGCAACACCACCATGGCCGTGGATTGGACCAACGCCCTCCAGGCGCTGTGCGAGGCCACCGGCAACTGGGGCATCCCCGCCACCATCTCCGTGGACCCCAACCACATCTCCAACACCATCGACCAGAACTCCCTGGCCGCCATCATGAGCAAGGATGAGGCCTTCGCCCTGGGCGTGGAGCACGGCAAGCAGTATCGCGCCACCGGCGTGACCATGCTGCTGGGCCCCCAGATCGGCATCGGCACTCAGCCCACCATGACCCGCTCCACCGGCACCTTCACCGAGGATCCCGCCCTGGCGCGCGACCTGGCGGACGCGTACATCTCCGGCCTCCAGTCCACCTTTGACGACAGCGGCAAGGACCTGGGCTGGGGCGAGGACTCCGTCTACGCCATCGCCAAGCACTACGTGGGCGACGGCGCTCCCGAGGGCGGGCGCAACGACCACAGCGACACCGGTAAATACGACGTGTTCCCCGGCAACAACTTCGCGGCCCACCTGATCCCCTTCCATGACGCCGCGTTCAACCTGACCATGAGCTCCACCGCCGAGTGCGGCGTGATGCCCAACTACGCCATCTCCTACAGCCGGGACGGCTCCCTGGGCGAGCTGGTGGGCGGCGCCTACTCCACCTACAAGATGGACTTCCTGTACGACAACGACTATCAGGGCTTCATCCTCACCGACTGGCAGATCACCAACGACGGCCAGCAGTGCTTCGGCGTGGAGGACCTGACCACGGCCGAGCGCTTCGCCGAGCTGTACAAGAGCGGCTGCCATCAGATCGGCGGCACCGCCGACAACGCCACCGCCGCCGAGGGCTATGAGTTGGTGGTGGATGAGCTGGGCGAGGAAGAGGCGCTGAAGCTCCTGCGCAACGCCGTGTACCACTTCGTGCTCAGCCAGTTCCAGTGCGGCCTGTATGAGAACGCCTACATCAACCTGGATCACGCGATCGACACCGTTTGGAACAATGATACCGATGCCGCCGCCAAGGAGCAGCAGCTCAAGAGCGTCATCATGCTGAAGAACTCCGGCAACGTCATCGCCCAGGGCAGCGGCGAGGGCAAGACCGTCTATGTGCCCTACCAGTTCACCCCCGCCTCCGACGGCGGCAGCGCCGCCAGCAGCGGCTCCACCGCAGCCTCTTGGGATCCGGTCATCGACCTGGACGTCGCGGCCAAGTATTTCACCGTGGTCACCGACACCGTGAAGGACCCCTCCGGCGAGCCGGATGAGGACGGCAACCCCACCTACACCGAGAACGACATCGTCCGGGCCAGCGCCGCCGAGGTGGCCGCCTGCGACATGATCCTCATGCACATGGATTCCCCCAACCAGGATTCCGCCCAGGATGAAGCGGGCAACTGGCTGCCTCCCTCCCTCCAGTACGGGGAGTACACCGCCACCAACGCCCGGCGGGAGTCCCTGGCCGGCACCGTGACCACCGAGACCATCAACGACGGCTACTACGGCACCAAGAGCCAGGACGTGAAGGAGAACCGCTCCTACGCCGGCAACACCGTGGGCCAGGACAAGAACTACGGCCAGTTGGAGCTGCTCCAGTACCTGAACGGCATCAAGGGCAACGCCAAGATCGTGGTGATGATGTCCAAGGCCTCCGGCCCGTCCGTCATGGTCTGGTCCGAGGTAGAGCCCCTGGCCGACGCCATCCTGTTCTACTACGGCTCCACCAGTTGGTTCTTCGAGGAGACCCTGCTGGACGTCGTCAGCGGCAAGGTGGAGCCCTCCGGCCTGCTGCCCTTCCAGATGCCTGCTTCCATGGACGCCGTGGAGGCCCAGGACGAGGACGTGCCCCGCGACCTGGAGTGCTATGTGGATGCCGACGGCAACACCTATGACTTCACCTTCGGCCTGAACTGGTCCGGCAAGATCGACGACGAGCGGGTCAAGACCTACTCCGCCGAGCCTCTCACCATGCCGACTTCCATCGAATTCCATTACGCCGACTAAGCTGCTGTAAGCAACCGATGCGGGGAGCGGAGGACGTCTCCGCTCCCCGCTCCGCGTTCACCTGAATCTATTTGGAGGGATCCTTATGCTCGATATCCTGATCGATCTATTGACGCCGGTGTTCGTCTCCATGGGCGCCAGCGCGGCGGACGTGGCCAACTACGTCCGGGCCGCGGGCGGCTATGTGTACGCCATCCTCGGCATCCTCGCGGCGGTGGTGGTCGTCATGGTGGCCGCCCAGTTCGTGGTGAAGAAGGGCGCCCGCCATGTGGTGCGCTGGACCGGCGCCCTGGCCGGCGTCCTGGCCATCGTGCTGGTGGTCAACCTGGTCTGCTTCGGCCCCATGTACGCCATGGTCTCCGGCGTGCTCAACGCCTCCAAGGCGGAGATCTCCGACGACGTGGTGGCCAACTCCCTGGCTGTGGTGCAGGAGACCGGCGAGGAGGGCATGGTGCTGCTGAAGAACGACGGTCTCCTGCCCCTGAGCTCCGACGTGTCCGCGCTGAACGTGTTCGGCTGGGCCTCCGCCCACCCGGTGTTCAGCGGCACCGGCTCCGCCGCCAGCGGCGACGCCAGCATCCCCCAGACCGATATCATCACTTCCTTGAACGAGGCCGGTTTCGCCACCAATGAGGAACTGACCAAGATGTACGCCGACTATGGCAAGGATTACTGGGGCGGGGACCGCCCGGTCATCAACATGACCACCCAGGACTGGTCCCTGCCCGAGCCCACGAAGGAATACTACACCTCCAGCGTCATGGGCTCCGCCGAAGCGTTCTCCGATACGGCGGTCATCGTCATCGGCCGCAGCGGCGGCGAGAACGCCGACCTGCCCTCCGACATGAAGGCGGTCATCGACGGCACCTTCGACGTGGCCGCCACCGACGCGGTGCAGCAATCCGTCAGCCACAACTACAACAGCACCCGGGCCACGTTCTATAACAACACCAAGGCGTATGACGAGTTCGGCGAGGGGGACCACTATCTCCAGCTCTCCCAGAGCGAGAAGGACCTGGTGGAGACCGTGTGCTCCAGCTTCGACAAGGTCATCGTGGTGGTCAACGCCAACAACGTCATGGAGCTGGACTGGGTGGATGGATATGACTCCATCGGCGCGGTGATCCTGGCCCCCGGCACCGGCGCGTCCGGCATGAAGGCGCTGGGAGAGATCTTGAACGGCACCGTGAACCCCTCCGGCAAGACGGTGGACACCTATCCGTACGACCTGAAGTCCGCCCCCAACTGGAACCACACCGGGAACTCCGGCAACCACCTCTACACCAACGTGAACGACGTGACCAAGCAGTTGGCCCGCATCGACAACACCTTCAACGGCGTGATCTCCTTCACCGACTACGTGGAAGGCATCTACATGGGCTACAAGTTCTATGAAACGGCGGCGGAGGAGGGCCTCATCGACTTTGAAAAGACGGTGCAATACCCCTTCGGCTACGGCCTGAGCTACACCAGCTTCTCCCAGGAGATCTCCTCCTTCGACCAGTCCGGGGACTATGTGACGGTGGAGGTCACCGTGACCAACACCGGCAGCGTCGCCGGCAAGGACGTGGTGGAGCTGTACTACACCCCGCCTTACACCAACGGGGGCATCGAGAAGGCCAGCGTCAACCTGATCGACTTCGGCAAGACAGGGCTGCTGGAGGCCGGCGCTTCCGAGACGGTGTCCTTCCGCATCCCCTTGGAGGACATGGCGTCTTACGACTCCTCCTGCATCAAGACCGCCAACGGCGGCTATGTGCTGGAGGCCGGGGAGTATGCGATCTCCATCCGCTCCGATTCCCATACCGTGCTGGACGAGCGCACCTTCACCTTGAGCGCTGACAAGGACTACAGCGGCTCGGGCCGCTCCAGCGACCGGACCGCCCCGGTGAACCGCTTCGACTACATGCAGAGCAGCCACCCCATCCTGTCCCGGAAGGACGGCTTCGCCAACTATGACGCGGCTGTCGCCGCCCCCAGCGCGGAGGAGTTCGAGCTGAGCAAGGACCAGCAGAACATCATCCGGGAGATCTCGGTGGTGAAGTACGACCCCACCGACTACGACGATCCCAACGACGTCATGCCCACCACAGGGGCCAAGGGCAGCCTGACGCTGGCCGACCTGGCGGGCAAGGGCTACGACGACGCCGACTGGGAAAAGCTGCTGGACCAGATGTCCATCGAGGACATGACCACCCTCATCAACACCGGCGGCTGGCAGACCGCGGCCATCGACTCGGTGGGCAAGGTGGCCACCTCCGACTGCGACGGCCCCTCCGGCCTGTCCAATTACGTCACCGGCTCCAACGGCACCCAGTTCCCCACCGAGGTGCTCATGGCCCAGACCTGGAGCAAGGAGATGGCGGAGAAGATCGGCGACGCCATGGGCCAGGAGTTCGCCAACGCCAACAACTACGGCTGGTACGGCCCGGCCATGAACCTGCACCGCTCTGCGTTCTCCGGCCGGAACTTCGAGTATTACTCCGAGGACGCTGTGCTGTCCGGCCTGTTCGCCTCCCAGGAGGTGAACGGCGCGGCCAAATACGGCGTGTACTCCTACATCAAGCACTTCGCCGCCAACGACCAGGAGACCAACCGCACCGCCTTCCTGCTGACCTATATGACGGAGCAGACCTTCCGGGAGACCTGCCTGAAGCCTTTCGAGATGGTGGTGAAGAACTTCGATTTCGACCACTATGTCATGGGCATGATGACCGCCTACAACTGGCTGGGCACGGTGCCCGCCATCAGCAGCCATGAGCTGCTCACCGACGTGCTGCGCGGGGAGTGGGGCTTCCAGGGCATGGTCATCTCCGACTACAACGGCTCCTATGGCTTCGAGATCACCGATGCCGCGATCCGGGCGGGCAACGACCTGATGCTGGGCTACGGCATGGCGGACAGCAACAAGCTGGAGGACACCGACGCCGCCACCTGCGTGCTGGCCATGCGCCAGGCGTGCAAGAACATCCTGTACACCGTGGCCAACAGCGGCTATTACGCCGACGCGGCCGCGAGCCAGGGCGGCATGAGCGGCATGACCCGGCTGTTCGTCATCGTGGACGTGATCGCAGTCGCGCTCGCGCTAGGCATCGAGGCGCTGGTGGTATCGCGCTGGATGAAGAAGCGCAAGGATCCTTCCCCCAAGTGATCGGACCGGCACGGTCCCGATCGGTCCGCCGGCCGGCCGCCGGCTGATCGCGGCCCCAGATCATCGCAATGCAAAGGACTCCCTCCCGGCTGTCGGCCGGGAGGGAGTCCTTCGGTCCATCCACTTTGGCGGCTTCTTCTTCCACCGCACCTCATGCGCCGCGGCCCGCGCGGGCCAGATCCGTCATGCCTCCTGGTACAGCTCCAGGATCGCGCCGTCCTTCCAGACGAAGGCCAGCCGGTCGCCCTTTTCGTTGGCCTCCATGGGGCCGCAGATCACACGGTCCGCGTCGGCGATGTATTTCTCCAGGTCGTCCACCTTGTACGCCACGTGAGGGTGGCGGTGGATCTCCTCGGGGAAGGGAGTGCCCTCTTCGAACTTCAGGTATTCGATCTTGTAGTCGTAGTCGTCCACATCGCTCACCCAGAACTTGGCCCCCTCGTTGTAGACCATGTCGGGCTTTCGGTTGGTGATGGGGATCCCGATGTGCATGTACTCAGCAGACATATCTTTTCCTCCTTATGACAGGCAGAGCCTGTGTATTACCGATCTACGTATTTTTTCTCGTACCAGCCCCGGAAGGTGATGGTGATGAAGCCAAACAGCAGGCCGATGACGCAGTACACACCTTCTGCGAGGAAGGCGTTGACGAACTCAGCGCCGGGGATGTAGCTCATCACGCCGAAGAACGCCCCCGCGCCCACAAACACGGCGGGCACGAAACTGAGCATTTCCGGTGCGAGCTCCAGATAGAGGATGATGGGCACCAGGATCAGCAGGATGACGGGCATCGCCCAGAAGCCCAGCCCGCCCAGCGCACCGCCGCCCACCATGATGGCGATGGAGGCGGCCATGCCGATCGCGTAGCCGATCAGCGCCCGTGCGCCGCCTTTGGGCGTGCAGCCGCCCAGGAAGTACATGGCCCAGGCCTGGAAGGAGATCCATCCGCCTCCGGCGGCCAGGGGCGGGATATTGGCGCAGACAGCTTGATCGAGGGCCTGAAGGGCGAATGCCTGTAGGCCGATGAAAAGAGCGATGGGCAGGTACTTTTTCGCGTTCATGGGATGGACCCCTTTCTCAAAATAAAATGGGTCCCCCGCATTGCGATCGCGGTCCGAATGGTGTATAATGATCGTCGCGAGGGACCTCGCTCCCATCCTCGCCCGATGGGAGCGGTTTCGGTCTTTCGCACTGTACGGAGGGCCCTTCGGGGCCCTCCCTTTTTCGTTCACCTCTGGTTTTTCACTTCCTGATAGACCTCGTGGGCCTGAGCGGGGGTATAGCCCTCATGCACCACCTTGCCGATGGCCTGAGCCATGCCGGCGGGGGAATCGGACTGGAAGATGTTCCGGCCCATGTCCACCCCGTGCGCCCCCTCCTGAATGGCCCGATAGGCCATCTCCAGGGCCTCCAGCTCCGGCAGCTTCTTGCCGCCCGCGATGACGATGGGGACCGGGCAGGCGGCCGCCACCCGCTCGAAGCCCTCGCAGTAGTAGCTCTTCACCACATTGGCTCCGTTCTCCGCCAGCACCCGGGTGGCCAGCAGGAAGAATTTCTCCGTGCGCGCCATCTCCTTGCCCACCGCCACCACGCCCAGGGTGGGGATGCCGTACCGGCTCCCCGCGTCGGCGGTCCGGGCGAGCAGCTCCAGGGAGCGGCTCTCGCCGGGGGCGCCGATGAAGGTCTGCACCGCCATGCAGTCGGCGTTCATCTCGATCGCGCTGTCGATATCACAGGCGATGCCGCCGCCGTTGGACATGTCGTCGTAGAGGACCGTGGAATCGTAAGTCACCCGGACGCATTTCGCCGCCGGGACAGTGGGGGAGATGCACGAGCGGATGACCCCCCGGGTGCCCATCAGCACGTCCACATAGGGGACCAGGGGCGGGATGACCAGGTCGATGCGCTCCAGCCCGGCGGTGGGTCCCATGATGTAGCCGTGGTCGAACGCCAGCATAACGGTGTTTCCCGACTGGGGACGGAACATCCGGGCCAGCCGGTTCTTCATGCCCCAGGCGCAGTGGGCGTTCCCCTTGACATAGAAGCCTTCCTGGACGGCGGGCACGTCCAGATGGTAGTCATGGGCCGCCTTGTTGCCGATGTTGTCAGCCATGGCTCACTCCTTGCTGTAGGCGGGGGTGTGGCAGGGGGCGCCCCACAGGCGGATGAACTCCTCGTCCCATTTGGCGATGTTCATTTGGAAGCCGCCCGCCTCCTGCACGGTGAGGATCTCGCCCACCATGCTGGCCACGACCTCCACGCCCTTGGCCTTCAGAAACTCCACGGTGTCCTTGAACAGCACCAGCATCTCCATCATGGTGGTAGCGCCGCAGCCGTTGATCATGACGAACGCCTTGTCCCCGGCCTTCAGCTCCAGCTTATTGCACAGGGCGTCCGCCACAGTGGCTACGGTGTCCTTTGCGGACATCATGGGCACCCGGACGCCGCCGCCCTCTCCGTGCTGGCCCGCGCCGATTTCCATCAGGTCAGTCTCGCCCAGGTCGCCGAAGGACATCCCGTTCTGGGGGTGGGTGGCGTCGGTGGACTTGACGGTGACGGAGGCCATGCTGTCGGCGTAGCGCTGGGCGATGGCGGCCACTTCGTCCAGGCTCTTGCCCTCCCGAGCCGCCGCTGCCGCGATGTGGTACAGGGCCACCGCGCCCGCCAGCCCCCGCTTGTTGTCCTCGCCGTTAGGGTCGTATTGGATCTCTTCGCCGGTGACCACCTGCCGGACATCCAGCCCCGCCTTCTGGGCCAGCTTCATGGCCTGCTTGCCCGCCAGTTGGTCTCCTGCATAGTTCAGGGTGAGCAGCAGTACGCCATGGCCCTTGTCCGCCAGCTTCATGGCGTCGAACACGAGCTGGCCGTTGGGAGCGGCGAAGATGTCGCCCACCGCCTGAACGTCCAGCATACCCTTGCCTACGAATCCGGCTTGGGCAGGCTCGTGGCCGGAACCGCCATAGGTGACGATGGTGACCCGGTCAGCGTCGGCCAGGTCCTTGCTGATGACCAGGTGACCGTCCACATCCAGGATGTCGGGCCAGGCCAGCCCCAGGCCGGCGAGTTCCTCGTCGGTGATGGTCTCGGGAGCGTTGATGAACTTCTTCATTTTCATGTCGGATACCTCTCCTTCAAAATCTCACGCCTGCGCCATGCCCTGGAAGAAATAGGACATGGACATCGCCCCGGCGTCCGGGGTGCCGATGGTCTGCGCGCCGTAGCTCTTGGCCCGGCCAAACTTGGACACGAATCGTTTGCTGTTTTCCGCCCCCTGAGCGGCGGCCTGAGCGGCGGCGGCGAACAGGCCGTCCGGGTCGTCCCCCTCATAGGCGGCGATGGCCTGACTGGCCGGGATCAGCGCGTCCATCATGGTCTTGTCTCCCACCTTGGCGCCGGACATATCGTCAAGCTCCTCCAGCGCTTTGGCGAAGAGCGCCTGCAGCCCCGCCACATCGACCTCGTCCCCTTCCGGGGCGCCCTCCTGCATCCCATCCAGCCAGGTGTTCCACAGGGGGACCGCACTGCCGCCGTTCAGCGTCATGACGGCCATGGCCGCGTCGTCCAGCATGGAGCGGATGCCCCCCTCCGACTGGTCCACCGCACGGTCGATGGCCCCGGCGATCTTGGCCATGGTCAGACCGTGGTCGGCATCGCCGAACCGGGAGTCGATCTCCGTCAGTTCGGCCTCCGCCGACAGCACCGACGCGCAGGCGTGTTTCAGCCGCGCTGCAAGTTCGGTCTTTGTCATACTCGTCTCACCTCCATGATATGTTTTTGTTACGTCCGTGCAATAACGATACCACACAGTGTAACATAAGTCAATATCAGAGAATATTTTCCCTGTTTCACACAGTTCTTCTCTAACAAAACTGTGCAAAATAGATAAAAACGAACTCCCCGGACCGTCTGCACGATCCAGGGAGTTACGAATGCTACCTTTCCCCGAGCAATACCTTCACCAGCTCCTCCCGGGCCACCAAATGGGTGAACACTCCGGTCTTCAACGCGCCCTCCAATGCCTTCGCGCTGGTGTTGGCGGAGCATACCCCAATGATATTGGGGCACTGCCGGAGGGTGCCGATGGGGATCTGGATGGCGAAGTCCTGCTCCGACTGGATCACCGTCCCCGCCTCGTTGAAATAGTAGACCAGCATCCGCCCACAGGCCCGCTGGCGTTGGAGCAAGCCGCCGTATCGAACCAGGGAGGCAAAGTCGGGACTGGAGGGGTAGTCCCCGATATTGACCAACGCCGTGTCCATCTGTTCCCATTGTTTGTAGATCTGGCGGTAGACCTCTGTGGAGCACAGCACCTGCTTTTCCTCCAAGCTCTCCGGCAGGGCCGGGAGGTAGAGGAAATGGGGAAAGGCCCCCAGTTGTTGGGCCATCAGCCGGACATTCTCGTTGGACTGGTAATTGCGGGCGGGGATGCTGGCGTTGCCCACCAAGGGGCAGATATCGGTGATGGTGCTGTCCATCCGGGGGTTCTCCTCCAGCCAGGTCACCAACTGGCCGATCAGGTGGCCCCAGCCCACTCCCAGCCGCCGGGCGCCCAACTGTCCCAACAGCTCCACCGCCCCCTGGGAGAGAGACCGGTTGGTGGCGTCATCGTCCTCGCCGTCCTCCACCAGTACGCCGCCATGGATAGACCCGGACAGCCGCAGCCGATCCATGAGCCCGGCGGACTTGGCCCCAGGCTCATGGACCGTGATCTCCACGATGCCCAGTTCCCGCGCCTCGGACAGCATCCGGCTGATCAGCGGGCGGGACACTCCCAACTCGCGGGCGATATCGCTTTGCTTTTGGTCGTCCAGGTAGTATCGCCTGGCTACATAAGCCAGTTTTTTCTGCTTTTCCAAATTCAGCCCCACAAGGTCGCTCCTTACACTCAAGATGTGTTACATATGTTATGAACCTATTTATAGCACAAAAAACGACGCAATACAAGTGCAGAGCGCACATTGTTCGCATCCCGCATCCTGCGCCAACGTCCGCGAAGGAACGACCGCCCGGCGCATGGACCGCTGGATCCCCAACGTTTTGGACCCGCAGAGGGAGGACGCACAGCAAGGCCCCCTTGTGCCGTGATGGCACAAGGGGGCCGCGTGGAGCTGCCATCCAGCCCGGAGCTGGACGTTCATTTTTTATCGGGACCTCCGCAGGGCTCCTCGACTTTGATACGTCGGGGCCAAACGGCCCTATGCCGATCGCCGCTTGGCTTATTTCCGCTTTTTGTTCAGCGCGACGAACACACCGCCTCCGCAGGCGAGGACTGCCACCACAGCGATACCCGCGATGAGCCCCGTGCTCCCCTCAGCGCCGCCGCTTTGTGTGTCCGGGGCCACAGCCGCAGCCTCTTTCACCAGAACCATAGCGGAAACGGGATCCACTACCGCGCTGCCGTCCGCAACGCTGGCCAGGGCCTGGGTGCCCGCCTTTTCTCCGTTGATGTAGACGTTCCAGTTCCCCTCCGGAAGATCCACGGTGACGCTGGTCTCGTTGGCGTTGAAGATCAGGTACATCTCCTCGGCGGTCTCACCGTTCACGCCGCCCTTGATGTCGAAGGCGAGCACGTTGGCATCCAGCCCGCTCACAGCGGACACCGCAGAAGAGACCTCCTGCGCCGAGGCGAGCCGCAGCGCCCCATGGGCCTTGCGGAACGCGATCAGGCCCTTGTAATATTCAAAGACCTGCCTGTAAGCCTCATCGTCCAGATCGCCCCACTTCAGGCAGTTCACCTGGTCATTGGAGTTGTAGCTGTTGGAATTGAAGCTCCCGTCGCTGTTGACCTTGGTCCGCAGCATCTCCTCGCCGGCCTGGAGGAAGGGCACGCCCTCCGCCATCATGTAAAATGCCGCCGCCAGGTTGTTCATCCGGATCAGATCCTCCCGGCCGGCCTCGGGCCGCGCGGTCTGGAGGTGGTCGAACAGAGTCAGGTTATCGTGGCAGGAGGCGTAGTTCACCGTCTGGGACGGGCTGGCGCACCAGGTGTCCGCCCCCAGGAAGCAGCGGCTCAGGATCTCCTCCATACCGGTCTTTCCGGAGGCGAAGCCCGGGTCGGTATCATCGAACACGCTACCCTTCAGGCCGTCCCGGATGGTGTCGTTGAAATAGGCGAAGCCCGGTGTTTCCTGGGAATTGAGCTGGGTCGCCATGGTATAACCCTCCTTGGTCATGTCCGTAGACATCGTCCAGCCCTCGCCGTAGAAGATCACGTTCGGGTGATCCTTGTGGACCTCGGCCACGATCTCATTGACGGTCTGGGTGTCCAGCAGGCCCACCAGGTCGAAGCGGAACCCGTCGATGTGGTATTCATCCGCCCAATAGCAGACAGAGTCCACGATGAACTTTCTGACCATGGAGCGCTCGGAGGCGGTGTCGTTCCCGCAGCCGGAGCCGTTGGAATAGGACCCGCCAGCGTTGATGCGGGAGAAATATCCCGGCACGAGCCTGTTGAAGCAAAACTTCCCCGCGTCCTGTACATGGTTATAGACCACGTCCATGACCACGCTGATCCCGTTCTCATGCAGGGCCTTGACGGCCTGCTTCAGCTCCTTCACGCGGACCTCCCCATTGTAGGGATCGGTGGAATAGGAGCCCTCCGGCACGTTGTAATTGACGGGATCGTAGCCCCAGTTGAAGGCCGCCGTGGTGTGGGTCTCGTCCACGGAGCCGAAATCATAGATGGGCAACAGATGCAGGTGGGTGATGCCCAGATCCTTCATGTGGTCCAGGCCGGTGGGGACGCCGCCGGGGGTCTTGGTGCCGGTCTCGGTCAGGCCCAGGAACTTGCCTGCATTCTCGATGCCGGAGTTCGCGTCTACAGACAGATCCCGGACATGCAGCTCATAAATGACGGCGTCATTGATGCTCTCGCCCGCGTGGGGGTCGGCATCGTCCTCCCAACCCTCGGGGTCGGTGCTGTCCAGATCGATGACCATGGCCCGGACGCCGTTGACGCCGGTAGTCCTGGCGTAAGGGTCGCAGGCCTCCGCCGCGTTGCCATCGATCACCGCGGTGTAGGTGTAGTAGACTCCGTTGAGATCGCCGCTCTTGGTAGCCACCCAGGTGCCGTTCACATCCGGGGCCATCTCGATCTCTTCCGTCTTGTCATCCTGATAGCTCTTCCCGGAGGCGAACAGGTTCAGCGTGACGGACTCCGCCGTGGGCGCCCACACCCGGAAGGTGGTGGCGTCCTTCGTCCAGACCGCCCCCAGGTCGTCCCCGGTGTAGGTGTATTCCTTCTCGAAATCCTCGGTAGAATAGATGCTGGGGATGCTGACCTTGTACTGGGAGCCGTCATAGGTGATGGAATAGCTCTTGAACGGGTCCAGCTCTTGGGCCAGGGTCACGATGTAGGTGGACTCCTCGCTGCCCGCTGTCACGCTGGACACAGCGACGCCGCCGTCCTTGCCCTCCACGGAGAACACCCCGTCCAGGCCGCCCTCGATCTCACCGGTCATAGTGACGACGATCGTACCATCATGGCCATAGACCGCGGAGCGGGGCTTGGTGCCCAGCACCGCGTCATCGCCGTATTCCTTGGTATAGCCCTCCACCCCGGACTCCACGTAGATATGTACCGTACCGGATACCATCTCCGAGATGTCGATGAACTGGTCCATGTCCACATCCTTGGTCCAGTCCGGCTGGCGGACGATGTATCCCACGCTGGTGATGCCCGGAGTGACCGTCATCGTGGCGACCATCTCACCCTCTTCCTCCACAAGAGGCGCGTCGATGGCGTCGCCCCCGCCCAGTTCCCAGAGCCAAACGGTCCAGTTCTCGTAGTTGGCGTCCTCGCGGTGGTAGTGGACCTTGAGGATCAGATCTCCCCCTGCCTCCGCGGCCATGGCCCTGGGAACGCCGGCCAGGATCTGCGCGGCCAGCAGGACCATCGCCACGAGGAATGCGCTTGCCCTTCTTTTCATGTTTTCCTGCTCCTTTCTTTTTCACGACCTCCAAACCCGTTTGGGATCGTTCCTCGATACAGTCTCGCCGGAAGCCCTCCTCTTCCCGGCGCTGCACCTGCATGATACGCTCAAAACGCCTGAACGATGGGATCACCGCAGGACCGCCACACTGTAGGAGGGCAGAGTGACCTTACCATCCTCTACGGTCACCGCACCGCCGTCCGCCGACAGATACCCTGCCAGCTCCAGTTCGCCGTATCCGCTCAGTTCCACCTGCTTCTCATCGGTCTCCGAGATGTTGTAGAGCAGATAGATCACCTTGCCGTCATAAGTCTTGGAGATCGCCGCGATGTCTGGATCCTCGATCTCCTCCAGCCGGGCCACGGTCCCGCGGGCGATCTCCGGGTTCTGATTGCGCAGCAGGATGGTGTCCTTATAGAAGCTGTAGATGGAATCCTTGGCTTTCATCTGGTTCCCGGCGCTGGGAAAGCGGTTCTCCTGCGGCTCCATGTCCAGCGGTCCCGCCGTCATGCCCTTGGCGCCGGGGTCGGAGGACCAGTACATGGGCGCGCGTTTGTTCTCGTCCTTTCCGCTGCCGGTCATGCCGATCTCTTCTCCATAGTACACAAAGGCGCTGCCGCTCATCAAAACGTTCAGGGCCGCCGCCATCTTGACCTTCCGCTCGTCATACGACATATATCCGGCCGCCCGCGCCATGTCGTGGTTGACGAAGAACGGAGCGTCGATGGCATCCGCGCGGTACTCCCGGATGGCATTTTGCACCCTGCACAGCGCCTTGGCATAGGCTTGGGCGCTGTGCTCCTCCCCGCTGTAGGTCAGCGTCTTGGAAACGATCCCTGTGGGGCCGGCGAACTCGAAATCGAAAAAGCTGTCAATGCCGCTGGCGTAGTACTGCGCATAGGTGAGCAGCCCTTCCCATGCCTCGCCCACCATGTAGGCGTCGGGCTTTGCGGCCTTTACGTAGTCGTTGATCCAGGAAAGCACCTCTATGTTTTTGTCCACCGCGCCGCTGTAGAACTCCTTCACCGCGTCCAGCCGGAAGCCGCCCGCGCCCTTTTCCAGCCAGAAGTCCATGACCGCCTCGAATTCTTTCCGGAGGGCCTGGCTCTCAAAGTTCACGTCGGGCATCCCGCTCCAGAACACGCCCTCGTAATAATAATCGCTGGAGCCCACCTGATACCAGGTGTCGGACTTGGGATCCCCCTTCACAAAGTGATAGTATCCATAGTACGGACATTCCTCAACGGACGGTCCCTCCTGGTCGCCCAGCGACTCCAGATAGTCGCAGGCGGCGGTGAACCACGGATGCTCCGAGGAGGTGTGATTGAGCACCAGATCGATGATCAGCTTGATCCCCCGCTTCCCGCACTCCGCCGCCAGCTCCTCAAAGTCGGCCATGGAGCCGTATTCCGGATCGATCTCCATATAGTCCTTCACATCGTACTTATGATAGGAGCCGGCCGGCATGATCGGCATCAGCCAGATCCCATCGAAGCCCAGGTCCTGGATATAATCCAGCTTCGAGATGACGCCCTGAAGGTCGCCCACCTGGTCGCCGTCGCTGTCGCAGAAGGAATAGACGAAGATCTCATACCAGGTGCGGTAATTGTCGTCGATCGCCACCGTTTCCCTGGCGCGCCAACCCTGTTCTGCGCTGCAGGCGGTCAGGCAGCCCAACAGGGCCAAAAGGGCCAGTATCAGTGCCGCCCCTCTGCGAAACTTATCACGCGATCTCTGCATTTGCTGTATCCTCCCTTTCCGTCACAGGCCGTGCAGGCTCCTGCTGCCGCCCTTCGCCATCCACGCCATCGTCCGACACCAGCTCCACGCGGGGTCGTTCCGCACGTCCGTAAAGGACCGCCGAGCGCAGGATCTCCTGCTGAAGCTCAGGGGTCAGATCGCCCTTCCGGAGCCGCCACAGCCAGTTCGTGCCCACGGTGGAGGGCTCGTTCATCCGGCTGCGGCCATCCAGGCCCATATAGTCCTGCATGGGGATCACGCACAGTCTGGCCGCGCTACGCAGCACCAGGGCGATCAGGGCGCGGTACGATCCCTTCTGCAGGGGCTTTGGGTCGCAGAGATACTCCCGTATCAGCTCCCTGTCCTCCGCTGTGATGCTGCTGAGCCAGCCGACCAGCGTCTCGTTGTCATGGGTGCCCGTATACGCGACGCAGTTTTCCGAATAGTTGTGGGGCAGGTACTCGCTGGTCTCGTCGGAGCTCCGGCTGTCAAAGGCGAACTCCAGCACCTTCATGCCGGGGAACCCGCTCTCCTGCACCATCCGACGCACACTGTCCGTGACGTACCCCAGATCCTCCGCGATGACATCGTGACGGCCCAGCACCTGCTCCACACGGCGGAACAGGTCGATCCCGGGGCCTTTTTCCCAGTGGCCGTTCACTGCGGTCTCCTCCCCGTAAGGGATGGCGTAGTATTCGTCAAAGCCCCGGAAATGATCGATGCGGGTGACGTCGTACAGCTTGAAGCAGTGGCGCAGGCGGGCGATCCACCACGCATACCCGGTGTCCCGGTGATATCCCCAGCGGTAGAGCGGGTTGCCCCAAAGCTGGCCGTCGGCGGCAAACCCGTCCGGCGGGCAACCCGCCACCGCCGTGGGCCGATCGTCCTCGTCCAACTGGAACAGCTCCGGATGGGCCCAGACATCGGCGCTGTCCATGGCCACATAGATAGGGATATCGCCGACGATCCGGATCCCCTGGGCGTTGGCGTGATCCTTCAGCTTTTGCCACTGCTGGAAGAACTTGAATTGCAGGTATTGCTGGAACTCGATGTCGAAATACAGCTCCCGCCGGTAATAGTCCAAGGCAAACCCCCAGCGCAGACGGATATCCTCCGCCCACTGGGTCCAGGGCGCGCCGCCGAAGCGTTCCTTCACCGCCATGAACAAGGCGTAGTCGGACAGCCACCATCCATTCTCCGCCAGGAATCGCTGGTAATCCGGGTCGTTGGCGATGCCGCTGCGCTGGTAGGCCAGGCGTAGAAGGGGATAGCGGGCGTGATACAACTTCTCATAGTCCACCCGCCCGGCATCCTCGCCGAAGGCCGCGCCATCACATTCTTCCCGGGTGAGGACGCCCTCGTCGATCAGCGCCTCCAGGCTGATAAAATAGGGATTGCCCGCGAAGGTAGAGAAGGACTGGTAGGGGGAGTCCCCAAAGCTGGTGGGGAACAGGGGCAGGATCTGCCAATGGTCCTGCCCCGCATCTCGGAGCCAGTCCACAAAATCGAACGCCTCCTGGGAAAAGCAGCCGATCCCGTATCGGGACGGCAGACTGGAAATAGGCAGCAGTATGCCCGCGCTTCTTTTCATCATCGTTCCTCCTCGTGTTCCTCTGGAGCTTATGGGGAGCCCTCGCCGCCTCCGGTCAGGATGGCCCCCACCCGTTTCAGATCCATCCCTTCCAGTACATAGTCCGCATCGGGCAGAGGTCCGGCCGGAGAGAGGCCGGAGCGGATGTAGACGGTGGACAAGCCCACAGACCTGGCCCCTCGGATGTCGCATTCCCCGTCGTTGCCGATCATGACGGCTTGCCCCGGGTCTATGCCCCGCTCCTGGAGCAGCGCTTGGAAAAACCGGGGATCCGGCTTTTTGCACCTGTAGTCCGAGGAGAGATACACTCCGTCGAACAGGCCGTCCAGCCCCAGCCGCTCCAGCTCCCAGCGGGTGAACAAGCTCTGCGCGTTGGACAGCAGCCAGACCCCGCAGCCACGGATCCGCAAGCCGCGCAGCAGCTCCGCCGCCCCTTCATACAGGCGCAGGTATTCTGTGGAACGTTCCCGGAAAGCCAGCCCGGTGCGCCGGACGAGCCCATCACCAGCTTCCACGCCCTTTTCCCCGTAGAGCCGCCGGAAGACCTGTTCGATCTGGATCTCCGGGTGGGCTTCGTGGGCATCCTGCCTCAGCGGGTCCGCTCCCTCCAGCTCCCTCACCGTCCGGAAGTAGCTGTCCCGCAGCTCCCCCGGCTGGTAAACGGCCCCATTGCGGCGGTAGAGCTCCGCCATTCGCACCCAAAGCCGGGGGGAGCGCTCATCGGTGTGGATATCCACCAGGGTGCCGTACAGGTCGAAGATACAGTGACGGTATCTCATGGATCGCGGTCTCTCCCAAGCACCCTGATCTCGCGGTAGGGCCGGTAGCCAGCGTGGACGATCTCCTCCTCCACAGTCCCGTCCTCGTGGACCGTGAAGCGGTACTGATGGTAGCTCCCTTCCTGGTAGTCAAAGCTTTCGCCGTCGTCCAGGTAGTGATCCCACACCCCCTCGCCGGGGTAGACGTCCAGCAGCAGCGTGTCCGTCTCTTTTTCGCCCACGTAGGACTGGGGCGGGGCCACGGGGATCGCGCTGCCCGCCTTCACGTAAATCGGGCACAGCTCCAGCGGAGCCTCCCGGATGATGGACGCGGGGCCGGCGATCCGTTCTCCGGTCCAGTAGTCGTACCACTCCCCTTCGGGGAGATAGACCAGCCGCTGCCGCACGCCCGGCTGGACCACCGGGGCGACCAGCACCCGGTCGCCCACCATGAACTCATCATTGCACGTCCGGGCAGCCGTATCATCCGGATAGTGGAACACCAGGGGGCGGAGGATGGGCGCGCCGGTGCGCGCCGCCTCCCAGAACAGGTCGTAGAAGTAAGGCAGCCAGCGGTAGCGCAGCTTGACATACTTGCGGTAGATGTCCAGCACCTCGTCCCCGAACTGCCATGGCTCCTGCCGCCGGGTGCCCAGGGCGGAGTGGTTGCGGAACAGCGGCGAGAAGCAAGCCACCTGTACCCACCGCACCAACAGCTCCGGGGTGGTGTCGGACCCGAACCCACCCAGGTCCGTGCCGGCGAAGGGGAACCCGGACAGGCCCAGATCGCACAGTTGGGGGATGGCCATCTGCAAATGGGCCCAGATGCTGTGGTTGTCCCCGGTCCAGGCGGTGGAATACTTCTGCGTCCCGGCGTAACAGGCCCGGGTGATGACGAAGGGCCGGCGTCCGTCCAGCTTTTTCAGCCCCTCATAGCACGCCTTGGCCATAAAGTGACCGTAGACGTTATGGATCTCGGCGTGGGTGGTCTTGCGCGTCCCGTCGGAAAACATCACATCGTCCGGGAGCGGGCCGTTGAAGCTGGCCGGCTCGTTCATGTCGTTCCAGATGCCCCGCACGCCCAGGTCCAGCAGGAACTGTTGATGCTCCCCCCACCACTCCTGCACGGCCGGGTCGCCGAAGTCGGGATAGGCGGCGTCGCCGGGCCACACGGCATTGATGTACACCCCGCCTTCCGGGGCGGCGGCAAAGAATCCCCGTTCCACGCCCTCCTCATAGATGGGATAGCCCGCCTCCTTTTTGACCCCTGGGTCGTTGATGACCACCGGCTTGAAGCCCCGGGAGGCCAGATCGGACAGGAATCCCTTGGGATCCCCGTGGTAGCGGTCCTCGTTCCAGGTGAACACCTTGTAATCCTGCATATAGTCGATGTCAAAGTGGATCGCGTCGCAGGGGACATCGTGGTCTCTCAGGCCGTCGGCCACCGCCTGCACATCCTCCTGGGTCATATAGCCCCACCGGGACTGGTGGTAGCCCAGCGCCCACTTCTGGGGCAGGGGACAGGCACCCGTCAAATACGTGTATCGCTCCAGGATCTGAGGCAGGCCGTTTCCGGCGATGTAGTAGTAATCCAGATTTCCTCCTGCGGCCCCGAACCAGAAGTAGTCCTCCGACTCCTTGCCCATGTCAAACCAGGAGCGGAAGGTATTGTCCATGAAAATGCCATAGGCGTGGCGGTCCGTCAGCGCCATGAAGAAGGGGATGGACTTGTACAGCGCCTTGAAGCTGTCCACGTGGGGATCGGGGATATCGCTGTTCCACATCTCATATTCATAGCCCCGTTTGTCCAGGAACCCCGTCTTGTCGCCCAGGCCGTAGAAATGTTCGCCGCCCTGGATCCGTTTGACTACCTCAAAGGCGCGGGCGGGGCCCTCCAGCTCGGCTCCGTGGCCTTCCGCGATGAGCAGCTTGGCCCGCTCGGGGGCGATCCGTTCCAGCGGGCGGCGCGCCTCCCGGCGATCCATGCAGACCTCATTGCCTTCGGCGTCAAAAAAGTCCACGTAGAACCCATCGCTCACCCGCACCTTGACCTCGTCCGTCTCCACCCACAGTCCATCCTCCCGGCGCTCCGCCGCAAAGGATACGGGCCGGGCCTTGTCCCCCTCGATCGCCTTGGAGCGATGATCCGGGGACGCCAAGGGGGCGAATACATTGACGATGCCGGGAGCGATCAGCTCCAGCCTTGCCTCGCCGCCCTCGAATCGCAGGCCGACCGTCTGGCCGGACAGGGAATACTCCTTCAACACGCCGTAGTCCATGTGGATGTCCCTCCTTTTTCCAGTGCCTCCAGCGCTTCATAGACCCGAAGCAGTTCCCCCACGCTCCACGCCTGGGCAAAGCAGCCCTTGGACATCACGGGGTCGCGGCCATCGTAGATCTCGGGAAGCTGTCCGGCACAGCCCTCCCGCAGAGCGCTGGAAATGGCCTCGAGCTGCCGCCGGACGATGTCCCTGGAGCGCTGGGAGTTCCCGTTCACCTTCAAGTACGCCAAATAATAGCCTCCCAGCGGGAACGCCCACACGGTGCCCTGGTGATAAGCCAGGTCCCGCTTCAGCCGGTCCCCGCCGTAGAAGGGCTCGAACTCCCCGTCGGAGGGATCCAGGGTGCGCAGGCCGTAGGGGGTGTAGAGCGCTTGGAACACGGCTTCCACCACCCGCCGCTCCCGCTCCGGCGGAAGGACGGAGAACGGCATGGACACCGCCCAGATCTGGTTGCAGCGAAGCTGCTCGTCCGCGTCCGTGCCGGAGATCACGTCCCGCAGGTGCCCCTTGTCCTCCATCCAGAATTTTTGGCCGAAGCTCTCCTTCACCTTTTCGGACAGTGCGGCGTATCCCGCTCCGTCCGCCCCGGCTAGGGGGGCCAGCTCCCGGAGGATACACAGGGCGTTATACCAATAGGCGTTGATCTCCACCGGCTTGCCGTGACGCGGGGTGGGGAGGATGCCGTCCACACACACGTCCATCCATGTCACCTGATCCAGCCCCTCCCCGGCGGATATGAGGCCGTCGCTGTCCATGCGGATGGCGTGGCGGGTGCCCCTTCGATAAGCGGCGGCGATGCGCTCCAACACCGGGAACGCTTTTTCCACGAAGGCGGTGTCCCCGGTCTTTTTCCAATACAGCCAGACACAGTTCACCAGCAGCAGCGCCGCGTCCGCCGTATTGTAGCGCGGCTCCTCACCGCCCTCGGGAAAGAGGTTTGGCACCAGGCCGTCCCGCTCATAGGCCAAAAAGGTCTCCAGCACGCTCCTGGCCTCCTCGTACCGCCCGGTGGACAACAGGCATCCCGGCAGGGCGATCATGGTATCCCGGCCCCAGTCCTCGAAAAAGGGGAAGCCCGCCAGGATGGTATGCCCTCCGGTGGACTCCCGGCGGGAGAGGAACTGTCCCGCCGCCCGGACCAGCGCCCGCGCCGCCCCGTCCCCAAAGCCCGCCCGGCGCTCCAGCGCCCGGTTTTGGGCCTCCAGCCGGGAGAACACCTCCGCCGCTGCGGGCAGGGGCTGCGTCATGCCGTACACGGCCTCCAGGACCCGGCTCTCTCCGGCGGGGACCGTCAGCTCGATGCAGTGGTTCACGACGGCCCACCCGGCGGCCGGCTTGCCGTCCATGGCGTCCTGAGCGAAATGGAAGGCCCCCCACAGGGCCTGCGGCAAGGAGATCGTCTCGCCGTTGGTCCGGAAGTACAGCGTCCGCCCGTTGGAGCTCACCCGGTCCCTCTCCAAAACGAATCGCTGGCCCGGGAGCAGCTCCTCCCCCTTGGGGACGAAGCGCAGGTGGGGCGTCACGCGAAGGACCGCCTCGCTCCGGCTGCGGTTGTCGATCTCGTAGATCAGGGCGACGGTGTTCTCTCCCGGCATGAGGGCGGCACGCTTGACCACCTCCGTCCCCTGGACCTGATAGGTCCACTGGGGATAGTCCCGAAAGGTGGATCCCGCCTGGTAGACCCGTCCGTCCTCCCGGGCGGCATGGTCCTCGAAGTCTTGGCTGGACAGGGGGACGGTCTGCCCGTCCAGCGTCAGCGTGTCCTCCAGGCGCTGGATCATCTGCACCCGGCGGTTGGGGGCGTACTCGCAGGCCATCAACAGCCCGTGCTCGTTCCGGGCGCAGGAGCCGATGGCGGTGAGAGAGCAGAACCCCCCCAGGCCGTTGGTCATGAGGAAGCAGGTCTCCTCCCCCCGCTCGAAGGTCAGCCAGTCCTGTTTCCCGTAGATGAACTTCATAACAAAACACCCTTTGCTTTTGCCTGATCCCCATCCCGCTGGAACAGCGCGCCGCTGCACGCGGGAATGGCGACTCCTCTGTGTCCGGCGCTGCGGTACTGGTCGGCGTCCTGGCCGTCCGCCCGGACCGTCCACCGCCCGTCGGGCAGGGAGAGGGAAAACACCTCGTCCGAGGCATTGTACACGATGAGCAGCCGCTCCTCCAGAGGGCCGCCCCGCTCCACCTGGAAGGACACCACCTTGGGGCGGTGGACGGTCCGGGCCACGATCCGCTGCGCTGCCTCGGGGGATTTGTCCCACAGCCCCGGCAGGGACTTGCGCAGCCGGATGAGCTGGCGGTAATAGTCCGTCAGCCCCTTGAACCGGCGGGCCCGCTCCCAGCACAGCATATTGAGCTGCGGCGGGGAACGAAAGCTGTTGCCCTCCCCCAGCTTGGTGCGGCCGAACTCCTCCCCGGCCTGGAAGAACAGCCTGCCCTGACAGGTGAAGCAGATGAACGCGGCCAGCTTGTTTTGGGCCAGCACATCCGCCCAAAGCCGATCCAGATCCGCCGGGCCGGCTTCGTCCCCGTTCACATCCAGGCACATCACCAGCTTATCCCACAGGGTGAAATTGTCGTGGGCGGAGATGTAATTGACGATCTGGGAACAGCTCCGGGGGGTATACTCCCCCCACCCCTCCCGCCAGCCGGTGACGGCGCGGAGGATGTCCTGCTCCGACCCCTCCCCGCCGTTGACAAAGCCGGGAGAACGTTCTATAAAAGCATCTCCCTTGATGGCGTCCCGGGTCAGGTCGCAAAATACGCCCACGTCGGGGTGGAGCAGGGCCAGCGCGTTTTTCAGCGCCGGGCGCGAGCCCGGCTCCATCGGGGATCCCTGCGCCCGCCAGGGCTCGCCGTACACCAGCTTCTCGCCAGGGCCAAAGGCGGCGTCCAGCTCGGACCGGATCCGGTTCATCAGGTCCACCGTCAGCAGGCCCATCAGATCGAAGCGAAAACCGTCGATGTGGTACTCCCGGGCCCAGTACAGCACGGAATCGACGATGTAGTCGTCCACCATGGCCCGGCCGGCGGCGATATCGTTCCCGCAGGCGGAGCCGTCGGACAGGGAGCCGTCCTCATTCCTGCGGTAATAATAGCCCGGAGCGCTGCGCTCCAGCCAGGAGTCGGCGCGGTAGGTGTGGTTATAGACCACGTCCATCACCACCCGCAGCCCGTTTTGGTGGAGGGCCTGGATCATCTCCTTGCACTCCCGGATACGGGCCGCGCCGTCGGACGGGTCGGCGGCATAGCTGCCCTCCGGCACGTTGTAGTTCACCGGGTCATAGCCCCAGTTGAACTGCTCCTCGCTGCCCCCCTCGTCCACCGAGCCGAAGTCGAAAATGGGCAGGAGCTGGACGTGGGTCACCCCCAAGCCGGCCAGGTGCTCCATACACACCGGGAGCCGGCCGTCCTCGTCCCGCCAGGAGAACGCCTTGAACTTCCCCCGGTACTGGGCAGGCACCCCGCTGTCCGGATCGAACGAGAAATCCTTCACGTGCAGTTCGTAGATGATCTGCTCCGGCTGGGCGGCGGGCGGGCGGTCCCTGTCCCAGCCCTCCGGGTCGGTGCGGCGCAGGTCCACCGCCATGCTGCGCACGCCGTTGCGGCCGCAGGCCGTGGCATAGGGGTCGGCGGTGGTCCGGCGAACGCCGTGCGTCCAAACGGCGTGATCGTAGTATGTCCCGTGGAGATCCCTGTCCACTGTCACCGACCAAACGCCTCGCTCCCCCCGCGTCAGCGGCAGGACCTCATACGCGCCGGACACGTCGTCCCGGTACAGGGACAGTTCCACCCGCTGGGCCTCGGGGCTCCACAGCTTGAATACGGTGCGCCCGTCCGCGCACCGGCAGCCCAGGTCCTTGCCATCATAGCGGTACAGCGCGTCAAAGTGCTTGTCATATGTCGTTTTTTTGCTCGCTTCCACAGTCTGCCTCCGTTCATCCGGTCGTCGGCGCATAGAAAGAGGGCACGACCCGCGCCGCTCCATGCGTGAGACCGCCATATAGTCAAAAACTCACAAAGCTGGAAGTCATATGATCATACTGCGGTCAAGGAGGACGCGGGCCATGCCCCGCAGATCGTCCAGGTGTCCCCTACCTCTTTTCGGTACGCCGTGCGCGGGGCAGCGAGGCGGCGTCAGCCCTTCACAGCCCCGGACACGCCTTCCACATAATATTTCTGCGTCAGTATGAACAGGATGGCGATGGGGATGGAGATCATGACGCAGCCGGCGTAGAACTGGGTATAGTAGGTCTCGATATTCTCCTTTTGCAGCATGGTCCACAGGCCGATGGCGATGGTGTAGTACTGGGTGTCCTGGCCCATGATGACCTTGGCGAAGACATAGTCCACCCAAGGGCCCATGAAGGCGGTCAGCAGGGTGTAGGTGATGATAGGCTTAGACAGGGGCAGGGTGACGTGGATCAGGGTCTGCCACTTGGTGGCGCCGTCGATATAGGCGGCCTCGTCAATGGCCTTTGGAATGGTATCCAAAAACCCCTTGGCGATGTAGAAGCCCAATCCAGCGCCCCCTGAGTAAACCAGGACAAGTGCCACCTGCTTCAGCACGCCGGTCTCCAAAAAGCCCAGGCCCTTGAGGATGTAGTATACGGCGATCATGGACATGAAGCCGGGGAACATCCCCAGAATCATGGCCAGGTTCATGAAGGGCTTGCGCAACCGGAAGCGCAGGCGGCTCATGCAGTAAGCCACGCAAATGGTGAAGAACGCAGCGATGATGGTGCTGAAAATGGCGATGACCAGTGTGTTTAGGAACCAGCGCTTGAAGTCTATCATGCTGTTGCTGCTGTTGAACAGGTTTATAAAGTTGTCGAGGGTATAGCTTTTGGGGAAGATATAGCTCTTATAAGAGCCTGTTTCTGCCCGAAACGCAGTCAAGACGACATAGAAGATGGGCAGCACCCAGATGAAGCCGAGAACAGCCAGCAGCACGTGGCAAAGCGCGTTTGAGATGATCCTTCTTTGTTTCATTATTGGAACGCCCCCTCATCCTTGTATGCGCCAGTCTGGTGGTAGGTAAGCAGAGATGTGACCGCCAGCACGATGAAGGTCATGATGCCGATGACCGAACCCAGGTTGTAGTCTTTCTGCGTGATGGTCAGCCGGTACAGCCAGGTGATGAGCAGGTCCGTCCGGCCCGCGAAGTAGTAGTCCAGGGAGTCCGGCCCGCCGCCCGTCAGCAGGTAGATCACGTTGAAGTTATTGATGTTCCCGGTGAACGCGGTGATCAGGGTGGGCGTCATCACGAACATCATGTAAGGCAGGGTGATCTTGCGGAAGATGGTGGGCGGTTTGGCGCCGTCGATCCGGGCGGCCTCATACAGCTCAACGGGGATGTTTTGGAGAATACCCGTGGTGGACAACATGGTATACGGGATGCCGATCCAAATATTGATGCCGATGATGGTGAGCTTGGCGTAGGTCGCGTTGGTAAAAAACGGAACCGATTCCGTGGCCCCGATCAGCCCGATGGCGCGCAGCATCACGTTCACCGGGCCATTGGCGTTGAAAATGGTGCTCATGCTCAACAGGGTGACGAACTGGGGCACGGCGATGGACAGCACAAACAAAAAGCGCCAGAAGCCTTTGATGCGGGTGCCTTTGCGGTTGATGAGCAGGGCCAGCAACATACCCAGGATAAAGTTGCTGAAGGTGGCGCACACCGCCCAAATCAGGGTCCAGCCCAGTACCGGCCAGAAGGTGGCGGCCAGCTTGCTGCCGCCGCTGAACAGCTGGGCGAAGTTGGACAGACCCACCCACTCGAACAGGTTCCCGGGCGGCTGGTGGTTGCGGTCGTAGCTGGTGAACGCGATGAGGATCATGAAGATCAGCGGGATGATGGTAAAGGCCAGGATGCCGAAGGAGGGGAACGCCATCAGAAGGCCGTGGATGTTCTCCTCCAGCAGAGAGCGCAGGTCGTCCCGGAAGGTGGGGACAGGCATCCCCCGCTCCTTGCGCTTCTGGGTGCAGTAGGCGCTTTTCAAGGACATGTAGGCTACGGCGATGACGACGGCCGTCAGCACGATAGTGATGACGCCGTACAGCATACACAGCATGGAGTTATCGCCCTGCGTGTACACGAAGATGCCCTGGGCGTCGTCCCAGACCTCCTCCTGGAGCACGGTGCCCAGGGTGAAGAAATCCCCCATGGCCGCAATGCCGAAGGTGACCATATAGACGATGTAGCCGACCTCGATCGCCAGCAGAATGAGGCCGCGGCCGATCTGCCTGTTGAGCAGATTGCCCAGGCCAAAGATGAGAAGGGACAGCTTGGAAACAGCGTCGCTCTCGCGGACGATCTGGAAGGGACGTGCGTTGTTTGGCAGCACGGTGCGCAGTGCCGGCGCGTCAGTGCGCGGGTTCTTGCTTTTTGTCTCCATAGATCTTCTCGACCCCCCCTGTTTTTGATCGCGGCGGGGGGCCGCCGGAACGGGGCCCCCCCCAGTTATTTGCGTTTGGTGGTGTGGGTTTATGGGAATAACGTTTGGGGCGGCGAAACGGGTTAAAACTCCCAG
>CANRXB010000029.1 GCA_947643715.1 uncultured bacterium | reverse complement strand
GCTCCAGCGCCCTGTCCGGCGGCGGATCGTTCAGCACCCACGTACCATCCTCGTCCTGGTGGGCCAGCGTCTGGCTGCGGCCCAGTTCCAGTTTTGCGGCCAGTATCATGTCGCTGCAGTCCACGCTCCTGATATACAAGACGTTCCGTCCAGCATTACAAAACTTGAAATTTCCATACTGGGCATAACATACCGTCAAGGGTCCCCCGAACACACGGCCACGGACATCCATATAGGAAACGAAATATTGCCGTCCATCCAAAATATCCGCACAGCCGATGGGCTGGAGCAAAACGACATCCCTGTCCAACTTGACGCCCCCAGCGAAAATAGCCGTACCTTGGTTGAGTATCCACCTGTCGATCGTATATCCTGCGCCCGTATACCTCGTCCTTCCCCGTTGGTTGACGGGGTCCGCAAAGTACCAGTTGTCCAGCAGGTTCGGGTTGCTCCAGCCCTGCTGGACGACCTCCTGTCCTCCTGCATCGAAACCTACCACCTGCCCAGGGACGCCCATGAGCCTGTCCTGTTTCGAGGTCAGCTTCGCTTTCGTCTTCGTCCATAGATGTCCCAATCCAGCACTATCCAAATACCTCATCCTGTCATCCTTTCCTATTTTTTTTACCCGTCTCAGGGCTCCGTTCCATCGCTCTGCCGGCATCCAGACCACGCGCTCCTATCCTCCGACCTGACGACAGACATCTCATCACCTCCCATAAGTGCGGCCCACTTCGAGCAGACATGTGGCACGTCAACATGCGACTCATCAAAGATCCAGACCGGGCCGCCCTCTATCAGCGCGATGTGCATCATGATCCACGCCTCTCAAAGTCTAGGGTATCTCAGTATAATCTGCCCTTTTACCTTTCGTGTTGATAGAAGAAGGTTCCAGCAGTTTCACAAATCAAAACTTGCGGCAGAAAGTTGACTATGATATAATCGGAGCGACAAATATGATTTTGAGAAGGTGCATATTATATGGATGCAGCATGGATTATTATCCTTGTGTTACTGATATATTTTACCATAGTGATTTTGATTTCAGCGATTCGGGCACTGATCACAAGAAGAAATGGAAAAGATTTTGCAAAAAAGGCTTTTAAGGAAACATTTTGGGATTTTTTCTTTGAACTGTTAAATCCTTTTAATTGGATTTAGTTTTGCTTACTTTAAATTAGCTGGGCAGTTATCCACTACGGATAACTGCCCATATAGTTATTTTGATGAAAAATTAAGAAATTGAACCTTTATCAACACAAAAGGTAAAAGGGATGTATGATCTTATGGGACTCCGCGAAAGACGAGGACGCTTTTTGATCATGCCTATCTTTTTTGCGAGCCTTCTTGACAAACCCTCTGCCGCAGGATAGCATATGAGCCATATCCTCAGGTGTCGGGAGCTGTCGGATCTGGCACAGCGGGAGTCTGTTTTGGAAATGGAGCTGTGGGTCAAGATGAGAGCGATCCGATCCAACGAGGGCTGGCACTGGAAACGCCTGGAAGACGACGGTCCGGGAGAGCCGGTGACGCTCCCCCACGACGCGATGCTGTCCGAGCCCCGCACGGAGCTGTCCGCCGGGGGCGTCAACACCGGCTGGTACGAGGGACATGATTACCTGTACACCAAGACCTTCCTCCCAGACAGGGAGCTGGCAAGCAAGACGGCCGTCTTGGAGTTCGAGGGCGTGTATCGCAACGCGGAGGTGTGGCTCGACGGGGAGAAGCTGGCCTTCCGGCCCTACGGCTACACAAACTTCTACGTGGACCTGACGGGCAAGCTGAAAGCCAACCGGGAGAACACCCTGGAGGTCATCGCCCGCAATGCCGATCAGCCCAACTCCCGCTGGTACTCCGGCGCGGGCATCTACCGGCCTGTGACCCTGTGGACGGCGGACGCGGCGCACATCGCCCTCAACGGCGTGAAGATCCGGACCCTGTCCCTGGTCCCTGCCCAGATCGAGGTCCAGGTGGAGACCGTGGGCACAGGCCCGGTGGAGCTGTCCGTCCTGGACGGGGAGCGGGAGCTGGCCAGGGCCTCCGGCGACACGAAAGGGAAAATCGTGTTCACCCTCACCCTGAAGGGCGCGGAGCCCTGGAGCCCGGACAGCCCCAAGCTGTATTCCTGCAAGGTCCGCTTCGGCACGGACGAGGTGACGGAGCGCTTCGGCCTGCGCACTCTGGAATGGGGGCGGCGCGGCCTGCTGCTCAACGGGGCGCGCATCATCCTCCAGGGGGCGTGCATCCACCACGACAACGGCGTGCTGGGAGCCCGCTGCTACAAGGATGCAGAGTGGCGGAAGATCCGCATCCTAAAGGAGCACGGCTACAACGCCGTCCGTTCCGCCCATGACCCCTGCTCCAAGTCCTTGCTGGACGCTTGTGACCACCTGGGGATGCTGGTGATGGACGAGTACATCGACCACTGGTACATCCACAAGACGGAGCACGATCATGCGGACTACTTCATGGACTGGTGGAAGCAGGACCTGAAGGACATGGTGGACAAGGACTATGGTCATCCCTGCGTGATCATGTACTCCACCGGCAACGAGGTGTCCGAGACCGCCCAGGAGCGGGGCATCCAGCTCACAGGTGAACTGACAGGCTACCTCCACCAGTTGGACCCCACCCGGCCCGTCACCTGCGGGGTGAACATCTTTTTCAATTTCCTCAGCTCCATCGGCTTGGGGGTATACAGCGACGAGAAGGCCAAAAAGGAGGCGGAGAGGGCGGAAAAGGCCAAACGATCCGGGAAAGCAGCAAAGAAAAAGGCGGTGGGCAGCCAGTTCTTCAACGACCTGGCGGGGCTGCTGGGAGATGGCTTCATGAAATTCGGAGCGACCCTGCCGCCCTGCGACTGGCGCACTCGAGGCGCTTTCGCAAAAATGGACGTTGCGGGCTACAACTACGGCATCGACCGCTACGTCCGCGACCTGAAAAAGTACCCGGACCGGCTGATCCTGGGCAGCGAGACCTTCTGCTCCGACGCATACCGTTTCTACGAGCTGGCAAAAAAAGAGCCCCGGATCATCGGGGACTTCGTGTGGGCCGGGTTGGACTATCTGGGCGAGGTGGGCGTGGGTTCCTGGGAGTACGCCGACTACGCCCCCGACTTCTCCCACGGGCCGGGCTGGGTGTCCGCAGGGTCCGGGCGCATCGACTTGACGGGCCGTCCTTTGGGGGAGGCCCTGTATACCCGGGTGGCGCTGGAGCGGGACAGGGGGCCGTACATCGCCGTGTGCCCGGTGGACCACACGGGGGACAAGCACTCTCCCTCGGCGTGGAAGATGTCCAATGCCATCCCCTCCTGGAGCTGGCGGGGATGTGCCGGGAACCCTGCCAATGTGGAGGTCTACGCCCGGGCCCACAGCGTGGAGCTTTTCGTGAACGGCAAGAGCGTGGGAAAAAAGGAGCTGAAACATAACTGCATCGCCAGGTTCCGCTGCACCTATGAGGACGGCACGGTGGAGGCGGTGAGCTACGACGCCTCCGGCAGCGAGACCGGCCGCTGTGTCCTGCGCACCGCCGGGCCGGAGACGGAGCTGCGGGCCGTTGCGGAGGAGGAGACCGTGGGGCCGGGCCACTTGTGCCACATCAGGCTGCAATACACCGATGGAAACGGGGTCCTCAAACCGCTGGAACGGGGCATCCTGCGCGTTGCGGTGTCCGGCGGGACGTTGCTGGGTCTGGGCAGCGCCTGCCCCTACAACGCCATCGGCTTCTGCGGGGACACCACCGACACCTACTACGGCGAGGCCCTGGCCGTGGTCCAGGCAGACGGCACAGGTCCTGTCCGGCTGACCGTCACCGACGGCAGGTCGGTGGGGGAAGTGTCCGTGCCGGCGACGGTCTGAGCCGGGACGAGCAAAGGGCCGGATACTGCCGCGATCCTGTCATGGATCGTCACACATGGCCCGATACGCTCATGACGAAAAAGACCGCCGTCAGAAAGATCTCTGACGGCGGTCTTTTTGCATATCCACTTTCTTCATCTGGCCGGACGAACGTTCCGGCTCGCTTTGGGCAGGGCGCAGCTCAGTGATGCCTGCCGTGATGGTGCCCGCCCCCGGCGGACGGCTGGGTCACAGTGGGCTGGGCGTAGGCACAGGTCCCATCGCAATAGCCGTTCCCATGGGCATAGCCGCAATAGGTGACGCCATCGTGGGAATGATGGCCGGTCAGATCGCAGCCGTCCACGGCACACACAGCGATGCAATAGCCGTTGCAGTAGGCGCCGGCGTGATGCCCGCCGCAGTAGGTCGTGCCGTCATGAGCATGGGGGCCGGTCAGCGCGCAGTCCTCCACCTCACACACAGGGAAACAAGAACCGTCGCAAACACCGTTCCCATGGCTGTGGCCGCAATAGGTGGCGCCATCGTGTGTATGGTAGCCCTGAGCAAAGCATCCGTCCACTGTGCAGGGGAGTGCAGGGGTCCTGTCGTAGGTGGCGACCCCATAGCCCTGGACAGCGCACTGGGCCGCGCGGCCATGGCAGCCGTGTCCAGCAAAGGCTGTGGGGACGAGCAGAGCAGCGGCACATGCCGCAGCCAGCGCGGAGAAGAGGAGCTTTTTCGCAGACATGACGAGTTTACCTCCAATAATGTGTTGACGCCTATGGAGCGCCTGATACCATTATATCCCGCCCATTTGGAAAAAGCAATAGGCGATCGGGACGATCTGTCAGAGGGAACGGGGACGATCGGGGCGTCCCGGCCCGCCCGGCCTATGTTTTTGCAGGAAGGAACGGCAGAGGCACAGCAGGCGGTCCGGCGAACAGCGTCGAAATTTTTCTTGACATCGACGCCGCGAAGCAGTATACTAGCCTTCGTGAGTCGAAAGGCTCGCTTCTTTGCGCCTCCGGCACTTTTTTGGCGCAAAGCGATAAAGCGTTTTTGGAGGGATCTAGAAATGAAAAAGACCGTGAAGCTGCTGGCGCTGTTCCTGGCGCTGGCCTTGTCTCTGGCCGCCTGCTCCAACGGCGACGCCCCCAACTCTGAGAGCGTCCAGCCCTCGCAGGCCGGCGATCCTCTGCCCAGCCAGACCGCAGCCCAGCCCGCCGGGGACGGCGACAAGTTCGTGGTAGGCATCTGCCAGCTCGCGCCCCACGTGGCCTTGGACGCCGCCACCGAGGGCTTCATCGACGCATTGAACGAGCTGCTCCCCGGCCAGGTGGAGATCAAGGAGCAGAACGCCGCCGGCGATACCCCCACCTGCGGCACCATCATCAACGGCTTCGTGTCCGAGGGCGTGGACCTGATCATGGCCAACGCCACCGCGCCGCTCCAGGCGGCGGCCTCCGCCACCGATACGATCCCCGTGCTGGGCACCTCCGTCACCGAATACGGCGTGGCGCTGGGCATCGCGGACTTCTCCGGCACGGTGGGTTCCAACGTGTCCGGCACCTCCGACCTGGCTCCCCTGGACCAGCAGGCCCAGATGATCAAGGACTGGTATCCCGACACCAAGAACGTGGGCCTCATCTACTGCTCCGCCGAGCCCAACAGCCAGTACCAGGTGGACAACGTCCAGAAGTATCTGGAGGACCTCGGCTACACCTGCAAGCAGTATCCCTTCTCCGACACCAACGATATGGCCAGCGTGGTGCAGAACGCCGCCGATAACAGCGACGTGCTCTACGTGCCCACCGACAACGTCGCCGCCAACAGCACCGGCATCATCAACAACATCTGCCAGGGCATCATCCCCGTTTTCGCCGGCGAGGAGGGCATCTGCGGCGGCTGCGGCGTGGCCACCCTGTCCATCAGCTATTACGACATCGGCTACAAGACCGGCGAGATGGCCGTCCAGATCCTCAAGGGCGAGGCGGACGTGTCCACCATGGCCATCGAGTACGCGCCCCAGTTCGTGAAGAAGTACAACCCCGTCACCTGTGAGGCGCTGGGTCTCACCCCGCCCGCGGACTACGAGGCCATCGCCGTCGAATGATGCGGCGCGAAGGGAGGACGGCGGGAAAGGGATCCTTTCCCGCCGCTTTCTCGTGTCTGCCCCGAACTCGAACCAAAACAGGGAGGAACATCCGCTATGACAGGCTTTCTCAACGCGCTGCCGGGGGCCGTGTCCCAGGGCCTCATCTGGGGCATCATGGCCATCGGCGTATACATCACCTATAAGATATTGGACATCGCCGACCTGACGGTGGACGGCTCCTTCTGCACCGGAGGCGCGGTGTTCGTCATGCTGTTCTCCAACGGCGTCAACGTCTGGCTGGCCATGCTGGCGGCGCTGTTGGCCGGGATGCTGGCCGGACTGGTGACGGGGGTGCTCCACACCGTGTGCGGCATACCCGCGATCCTGGCGGGCATCCTCACCCAGCTCGGGCTCTATTCCGTGAACATGGCCATCATGGACTTCAAAGCGTCGGTGGCCCTGTCCATCACCCAGGGCGAGACCTTGGACAAGCTGCTGGTGTCCCTGCGCTTCGTCAAGGGGGCGCTGGACGGGAGCTACCCCTTCTGGCGGCATCCCGCCATCGTGGTGGGGCTGTTCACCGCCGCCCTCATCGCCGTCCTGTATTGGTACTTCGGCACCGAAGTGGGCGCGGCCCTGCGGGCCACCGGCTCCAACCCCAACATGGCCCGCGCCCAGGGCATCGACACCGACCGGGCCAAGGTGCTCGGCCTCATCCTGTCCAACGGGCTGGTGGCCCTGTCCGGCGCGCTGCTGTGCCAGTACAACGGATCCAATGAGATCAACGTGGGCCGGGGCGCCATCGTCATCGGCCTGGCCGCCGTCATCATCGGCGAGGTGGTCTTTGGCAAGCTGTTCGTCAACTTCGCCCTGAAGCTGCTGGCGGTGTCCATCGGCGCGATCCTCTACTACATCGTCATCCAGGCGGTGCTGGCGCTGGGCATGAACCCCAACTACCTGAAACTGCTGTCCGCCGCCGTGGTGGCCTTGTTCCTCACCATCCCCTACTGGAAGGGCCGGTACTTCTCCAAAGCCGTGCGGCCCGCACGAAAGGAGGCCAAGACCGATGCTTGATGTGAAGAACGTTTTCAAGACCTTCAACCCGGGCACCGTCAACGAAAAGACGGCGCTGCGGGGCGTGTCCCTCACCTTGGCCGACGGGGACTTCGTCACCGTCATCGGCGGCAACGGGGCAGGCAAGTCCACCCTGCTCAACGCGGTGGCCGGGACGTGGCCGGTAGACTCCGGCTCCATCTCCATCGGCGGGATCGATGTCACCCGCCTGTCCGAACATAAGAGGGCGAAGTATATCGGCCGGGTGTTCCAGGACCCCATGATGGGCACCGCCGCCACCATGCAGATCGAAGAGAACCTGGCCCTGGCCGCCCGCCGCGGGAAGGGCCGCACCCTGCGCCCCGGCATCACCCGGAGCGAACGGGAACGTTACCAGGAGCTGCTGAAGATCCTGGATCTGGGGCTGGAGGACCGCCTCACGTCCAAGGTCGGCCTGCTGTCCGGAGGACAGCGGCAGGCCCTCACCCTGCTCATGGCCACGCTGCAAAAGCCCCGGCTGCTGCTGCTGGACGAGCACACCGCCGCCCTGGATCCCAAGACGGCGGCCAAGGTGCTGGACGCCACCGAGCGGATCGTGAACAAGGACCGGCTCACCACGCTGATGATCACCCACAACATGAAGGACGCGATCGTCCACGGCAACCGGCTGATCATGATGTACGAGGGCAACGTCGCGCTGGACATCTCGGGCGAGGCCAAGAAGAAGCTCACGGTGGAGCAGCTCCTGGCCAAGTTCGGTCAGGCCACCGGCTCCGACGAGGCAGACGACAAGCTGCTGCTCGGTTGAATCGAAACCACCCGTAGAACGGGTGGTTTGACCCAGCCCTAGAAGGGCTGGGCACTTGGATCAGGGTAGGAGTATTGGACAGTTTTATTGGACTGGACAGTGCTTCTACCCCTATTCTATCGTGGAGATCCTTGTGCTGCCAAGCTTCCCGGTGCTAACTCATCATCCACAAAAATGGATACCCAATGTCAAAAAAGCTGAAATTCTGAGCCAAAAACTTAGAAACAATGGCTTTTGGACCCCTTGCTTAATTAGCTTGTCGATTTCTTTTTACCCTCATAAATCGCCTCAAATCGATTTGGTGTTTTATAGTCAAGCATACTATGCGGCCGTTGAGTATTGTAAAATTCTTGATAGATCCATTGACGATTGCGGGGGTAAGTTCCTTTATCCCCACATACTTGCGGATAATCGCTGAAAAGCTGTCAAAGTCGCTCTTGTTCTGTTCGTAGGTATCGACTTCCTGCTGGTCTGCCTCGACTTTTTCTTCCAGTTCCCGCTGTTCCGTTTCATACTCTGTGGACAACTTCAAAAACCTGTCGTGGCTGATCACTCCGCTTATGTCGTCCTCATATATCCGCTTGAAGATACGGTCAAGTTCTGCTATCCGCTTTTTTGACTGTTCGACTTCCCACTTCCTGCGCTTCATTTCCTTATCGTCTTTGCTCCATAAGCCCGGTCTGCCAGTACATTGCTTCCGCTGATTTCTACCTTTTCCAGCAGTTCAACAGCGTGGACTGGATCATGATCATTCCCCGCAGACAGCATGGATCCAACCGGGTCCCCCAGCCCATCCACGATAGTGTGCAGCTTTGTATTTGGCCCGCCTCTGGTTTGCCCAACTGCCTTATCCGCCGTTTTCCCCCTCCGTTGGCACTTTCGTGGACCTTGATGCAGGTAGAGTCCAAGCTCAAGTTTTCCATATCCGCACCTGCGGACAATGCGCGAAATATGGCTTCTAAATGTACCATCGTCCCGCCATTTGGTGGACGATAGCGGCATATGTGTCTGCTATCTGAAAGGGAAATGTGGCGGCACCGCATATACCGTCCACCAGGCTGAAAAACAGGGCGTTGAAGTGGTAAATATCGCGCTTTTGATTACTTTTGACAGGGGTTCGAAAAATGATTTGAGAATATATGCTGAAACTACCCGGTTGGGGAGTGGACAAAAAATCAGCGTTTTTGGTAGAATACTCTATCACCATCTTAAAAGTGAAGAATCAACAATGAATTTACACGAAAGGGGTTGCGATCTTATAACAGGCATGTATAATATCGCAAACAAGCAAGGGATGATTGCGCCCCTTTTTCCCGTAAAAATGAATTTGGATCGCAAAGGCCACCCGGAAAGCATTTATGCTGTCTGGATGGCCTTTTTGCGCTCATGTGATGGAAAAGGAGGCTGAACAGTGGATAAAACTATGTCGCACCGGCAGCGGCACTGAAAAAGCTGAAAACGGCCCGAAGCCTGCCGCAGACGGGGGCTACCAGCTACGGCAAGACGGAGCTGGTACGCCAGTATCTGTCGGGCCGCAGATACACTTACTTCTCCTGGGAGGACGGGGCGCTGCCCCGGTTGGAACCGGGTAAACAGAAGCGCCGGTTAGTGGTGATCGACGACCTGCACCGGCTGAAAAGCGAGGAACTGCGCCGGGAGATCATTGCGTCGGAGGAGAGGGAGGATATATGGCTTATCCTGATCAGCCGGAGTCCTGTCCCCACATGGCTCATGCCCCAGCATATCAAGAGTGTCTTTGGCGTGATCCAGGAGAGTGATCTGCACATGGGCCGGGACGAGATCATCGGCTATCTTGACGCCTGCGACGCCACCTATACGGAAGAAAATATTCAATATCTGCTGGACAATGCCCAGGGAAACGCCTATATCCTCCATCACGCGGCCCTGTGGATGAAGGAGGAAAGCCCGCCCGGCTCGGAATTCCGCACGGAGATACGGAGCGCCTTTGCCTCTTATTTGGAGAATGTGGTGCTGGTGCGCTGGGACAGCGACCTGTTGGAATTTTTGATGCAGGTCAGTGTGGTGGATGGATCTACACTGGAACTGGCGGAGATGATCTCCGGCACTCTCCACGTCACCGCGCTGCTGGAACAAGCGGCGGAGGCCGGGGATCTTATCAGTCAGGAAACGGTGCCTACCGTCTGCGCCCGGTATTGGTCCAGGCCCTGCGGAACCGGGCGCTAAAGGTATGGGACCGGGAGCGCGTCGGAGACTTCAAGTACAACTCTGCCCTCTACTATGAAATGCACGATGAGGTCATCCCGGCGCTGAAGCTGTCCGAGGAGTGCGGCAAGACCGAGCGCATCAAAAATCTGCTGATCCGCAACGCCCGGATGAACCCTGGCAACGGCCATTACTACGAGCTGCGCCGCTACTATATATGACAAGTTGGACGCTTCTTTTCTCGCTTTCATTTTCCTTGCCTCTATCGCTATTTTGTTGATCCAACACGGTTTCCTCGTTTTTTCAAACAACCACTAATCATGCGCCTGAGTACAAAAGAAAAGCACGCATTGGTAACTCGCTATCACGCCGGAGAGTCCGTTGTGGAGATCTGCACCGATACAGGTATTGCGAGAAGTATATTCTACACTTGGATCAAACCCTATTCAGTAAGCGCAACAAATCCAGAACACACAGTCAGTCAGCAGGAACTTCATAAGATGAAATAGAAGATCCAAAAACTGTAGCAAAAGGTCGAAATTTTGCAGAAAGTAAACTGTACCGCATCTGCATCACTGCAAGAGAAGTCAACTGAAATCACCTTCAGAAAAATCGAATATCCGATTTTCTTGACCAACGTGATCCAGTGTACGAGAAATGATCGTTTGCGCATCGATCCCAGAAATATAAATGTTGGGCGAAAACCTGTTGTAGCCTGCGCCTTGAACGATGCCCGCAGAACCAGCGGACATCACAGCCTCATAGTAAACGCTGCCCTTGGAGACATCTTCAAAAGGCTCAGTCTCCGCTTCCCAGCCTGAAAGGCCCATATAGCTTTGCAGACCATGCAAATGGAACACGGCGGGAAGCTCCACGTTTATCGGCAAGGCCAGCTTTACCGATGTTCCCACGGGTGCGGACTACGCGCAGGCTATTGTAGCTTGGGTGGTAGAACAGCAGAGCAGCAGCAGCACCGGTGACAGCGGCTTTTCTCCCGCTGATACTTGCGCCTGTAGACAGATCGTCACGTTCTTGTACCGTGTTACGAGGAAGTGGATACGGACGGATTTCGATAGACGACATGTGTCCCAGGAAAAAGTACCCACCACCTTTGTTTTTTGAAAAGGTGATGGGCTTTTTTCGGCGCAGGAGATCCTTTGCTCAGCGGCATTGGCCGGTGATCGGCCGGCCTATCGTTCGGGGCCATCCGCGCCGGTGAACCAACAATGCTCCAGCGTGCCTTCCACTGCCATGTCCAGCCGGCGCAGCATCTCATGCAGTCCGCCATAGCTGATGCGCAGGTGGTCCGCGCCGATTCCCGCGAACAGCTCCGCCGGGACCTGCTCCTCCCCGTCCCGAACCTGGGAACAGACGCTCATATTATCCCGATCCCAGCGCTCCTGGGCGAACTCTGCCAGCTCCGCCGCCTTTCTCACCTGGGCCATAGAGGTGTACCCCATGCTCATATAGGTCTCATTGGCCCACCTCACCTTGCCGATCTCCCAGGCATCCAGGCTGTCCTCCTCCTTCCGGTAGGTATCCAGATAGCAGGTCCACACCGCATCCGGGGCTGGAGTCCAGCCTGTTGTAGTAGACCGGGACCGGGTCGCCGCCCCGGGTCACCATCTCCACCTGGAACGTGGCCTCCGGCAAGTCCTCGAATCAGCACAGCCTCCCTTCGGCGGTGTCCGGAAGCAATCCCCGCTCTCCAGGGCATCGCCGCGAAATAGACTATGGACCCGGCCCCGGCCCTTACCGGCTCAGGGCCGATCCGGTCCAAAGGGACCTCGGAGGGCAGCGAGCCGGGTGCGGCAGCTACACCACCCTGCGAAGTCCCACTGTTACGATCTAAAAGATATGTGTCCCCAAAGTCTTTGTCAGGGACATAGGAACGATAGAGATCATTCGCAGGCAAAACTGCCCCGGCACCCTGCTATAATGAAAAAATCGTGGAAAGCAGGTCGATCATGGTGAAACGCAAAGCTGCTGCTGTCCTTTCCTTCCTTTTATGGGCGTTCCTGTTCCTCTCTATGGGATACTCCGCCAAGCTGCGCGGCGGGACAATCTATCAGATCCTCCTGGTCATGATCGCTGCCGTTCCCTGGATTTGCTTCACCACTTGGTTCAGCTTGAAGGCGACCGTCCGCCCGCTGATCCGCATGCCCGTCTTGTTCTTGGTCACGGTAGGCGAGGCGCTATGGCTGGACTGGTCGGGCGTCCCTCTGACCCAGCCGGCGATCGTCACGCTCCTCATCGTGACGATCTGCACGACGGTCCTGCTGATACCGGCCATCTCCTTCTTCCGTCAGCGGCGCCTGATCCTCCGCTTCAACGCTGCCTACGCGGCGAAAGAGGCCGGCGGGAGCTGCGCGGACCTTCTCGCTGAGATCGAGCAGTGCGAGGCCGCGCTGAAAAACTGTGGCGGCCTGGACATCACATATGGCGGCACCCCGTTCCAGTACATGATCCTGCTCCACAAGGCCGCGCTGCTTCGGGAGATGGGCCGGAAGCAGGAGAGCATCGCCTTATATCAGGACGTCTGCCCGAAAATAAAAGACCCAGAGGCGCGAAAGGCGCTCCTGGCGGAGATCGATCGGCTGAAAGCGGAATGGCCGTGAACACGGCGCAGGGCAGGCGAAGCTCGCACCTCCCAGGAAAGGCGGCGGATCGGGCGGCTGGACACGAAGGGAGGGCCGAGGATGGGATTTCATCCTCGGCCCTCCTTGTTCGTCCGGTCCTGACCGGCAGATGCAGCGACCGCGATCTGTCCCGGCCGCCGTATCATGGACGATCGTCCTAACACGTGGGGCGTTCCTTACCTGGATCCGCCGTCAGCTCCAGCCAGATCGACTGTGCCGCCGAGTCCTGGAGCACCCGCAGCAGCCTCCGCCCAAAGGCGGTGGACTTCAGCTCGTCCTGGCCGTACAGCTCCAGCCGGACCGGACGGCCCAGGTCCGTGAGGCAGTCATGGAGGGCGTCCAGGTTCCGGCCCCACCACTCCGGGAGGGACAGCGCCCTGCCCAGCGCGTCTATGGCCTGCTCCCGCTCGCGCAGCGCAGCGCCGTCCAGACGGACGATCTCCATGCTCACTCCTCCCCGTAAAGCCTTTCAAAGCTCTCATAGTGGTCCTCCGTATAGTAGATCAACCCGTCGTTGGAGAACACGATCCGTTTGGCTCCGCGGGAAGAGGCCCCTACGGTGTCGATGTCGCACTCCGCGTAGGTGCGGCCCTCTGCCTCGGGCAGCAGCCCCTCATAGTTGCCGAAACGGCTGCCGCCGATGGCGGTCCCCTCACCGGCATAGCGCTCTACGCTGCCGCCGGACCAGCCCAGATCCTCGGCCTCCCGTTTGGTGACATAGTTGTCCGGCAGGTGGCCATATAGATGGATGTACAGCGCGACCTCGTCCTTGGAATCGTACCAGCCGTCCTCATCGACGGACGGGGCCTGGCTTTCCTGCGCCCCATCGCCGTCCTGCGTTTGGGGACGGCTCTCTTGCGGCCCGTCGTCGTCCTGTATCGGGGAGACAGACGGCGCGGGCTCCTGCATCTCCGGGGCCGCCGTCCCAGGGGCAGCGGACGTTCCGGCGGAAGGCAGGACGTCCCCCGTCAGCGGACCTGTGCAGGCGGTCAGCATCACGGCCCATACGAGGGCCAGCAGGGATGCGAGCATCCGTTTCATCATAGCGTTCACCTAGATCCATCCGTGATGATGCTCGCCGGCGTGTGGTCCGGCCACACGCCGGCGGCTGGGGCAGGGATCAGTAGTTCTCTGCGGAGACCTCGAAATAAGCCTGGGGATGGGCGCAGACGGGGCAGACCTCAGGGGCGCCGGTCCCCACCACGATGTGGCCGCAGTTGCGGCATTCCCATACCTTGACCTCGCTCTTCTTGAACACCTCGCCCATCTCCACGTTCTTCAGCAGGGCGCGGTAACGCTCCTCATGGTGCTTCTCGATGTCCGCCACCATGCGGAACTTCTCAGCCAGCTCGGGGAAGCCTTCCGCCTCCGCGGTGGCCGCGAACTCGGCATACATATCGGTCCACTCGTGGTTCTCCCCGACGGCGGCGTTTTTCAGGTTCTCGGCGGTGCTCCCGATGCCGTCCAGCTCCTTGAACCACATCTTGGCGTGTTCCTTCTCGTTGTCTGCGGTCTTCAGGAAGAGCGCCGCGATCTGCTCGAAGCCCTCCTTCTTCGCCTTGGACGCGAAATATGTATACTTGTTCCTTGCCTGGGACTCCCCCGCGAAAGCGGCCTTCAGGTTCCTCTCGGTCTGTGTGCCGGCGTATTTGGACATGACTGTTTCCTCCTTTTACTCTATGACGTGCGGCCCGGCGAAAAGCTCCTTTCGCAAAGGCCCTCCCTCCGCGCCGCCAGTGGATCTATTATACAATATCCACGACATATGTCAATCATGATCGCCGAAGATCCCGCCGGCACATCTTGAATCGCGGCTGCGCCTATGTTAGAATCGAAGGCAGCGGGCTGCGATCGGACGGATCGGGCGGCGGTCTCCCCCATCTCGAGCTCATGAAAGCGAGGCGTACCTATGGATCTTGAAAGCTGTTTGCCCGTTTGGGATCGGCTGACCGCCGATCAGCAGCGGAGCCTGTCCACAGCGGCGACCGAAAAAAGTGTCAAAAAAGGTACGGTCCTCCACTCGGGCGGCCAGGAGTGCACCGGCTTGCTGGTGGTCCGGTCCGGCCAGCTCCGGGCCTACATCCTCTCGGACGAAGGGCGGGAGATCACCATCTACCGTCTGGTGGAGATGGACGTGTGCCTGTTCTCCGCCTCCTGTATGCTGCGCAACATCCAGTTCGATGTGACCGTGGAGGCGGAGAAGGACTCCCTGCTGTGGGTCGTCCCCACCGACGCCTATCGGGCCGTGATGGAGCGGTCCGCCCCTTTGGCCAACTACACCAACGAGCTGATGAGCGGACGCTTCTCCGAGGTGATGTGGCTGATGGAGCAGGTCATGTGGCGCAGCTTCGACCAGCGCCTGGCCGATTTTCTGCTCCAGGAGAGCGCGCTGGAGGGGACGTCCGCTCTGTCCATCACCCATGAGCGAATCGCCGGGCACCTAGGCAGCGCCCGGGAGGTGGTGACCAGGATGCTGCGCTATTTCCAGAGCGAGGGCATGGTGAAGCTGGCCCGGGGGAGCGTGGAGCTCACCGACGTGAAAAGATTGAGCGCACTGTGCGCGCCGAAAAAGCCCGCCCGTCACCGGCAGTGACGGGCGGGCCTGTTTCATGTCCGGTCCATCCCGCAGGGGAAGGAGCGCTGCGCGGCGGCGCGCTCCAGCATGACGCTCTCATAGAGCCGGTAGCCCCCGGCGAGATGGCGGCATACGAACCCTTCCTGCGCCAGGATCCGGCAGGCCAGATAGCTGCGCAGGGCGCTCTGGCACACCACATAGACCGGCTTACCCTGGGGCAGCTCGCCCAGCCGCGCCCGCAGTTCGTCCACCGGGACGTTGACGGACCCGGCCAAGTGGCCCCGCAGGTGTTCCACTCCGGTGCGCACGTCCAGCAGGACGATGCTGCCGTCCCGGGGCAGGGCGTCCACCTCGTCCCAGTGGAACTGCTCCACCAGGCCCCGGGCCAGGTTCTCGATCATGAAGCCCGCCATGTTCACCGGGTCCTTCGCCGAGGAATAGGGGGGCGCATAGGCCAGGTCCAGCTCCGCCAGATCCAGGGCGGACATCCCGGCGCGGATCGCGGCGGCCAGCACGTCGATGCGCTTGTCTACTCCCTCGTATCCCACGATCTGCGCCCCGAGCAGCCGGAACGTCTCCTTTTCGAACAGCACCTTCATGGTCATCACCCGGCCTCCGGGGTAATAGCCTGCGTGGCTGGCCGGGGAGAGATACACCTTGTCGCAGGCGATCCCCGCCCGCTTCGCCGTGCGCTCGTTGATCCCGGTGACGGCGGCGGTCATGTCGAACACCTTGAGCACGCTGGAGCCCTGGGGCCCGGGATAGCGGCTGTCCCCGCCGCAGATGTTGTCCGCCGCGATGCGGCCCTGACGGTTGGCGGGCCCGGCCAGGGAGACCAGCGCGTCCTCCCCGGTAACGAAATGCTTCACCTGTACCGCGTCCCCCACGGCGTAGATGTCCGGCGCGGAGGTCTCCATCCGGTCGTCCACCAGGATGCTGTCCCTGATCCCCAGCTCCAGCCCGGCCTCCTTCGCCAGATGGGAGTCGGGGACGACGCCGATGGCCAGCACCACCATGTCCGCCGTCAATGTCCCCTCGTCCTTCAGGCGCACGCGCACCGCCCCCTGCGCCTGTTCGAAGCCCTCCACCGTGCGGCCCAGCAGGAGCTTCACGCCTCGCTGGCGCAGCTTGGCGTGGAGGAAGGAGGCCATCTCGGTGTCGAACGGGCTCATCAGCTGCGCCGGACGCTGGACGATCGTGACATCCAGCCCCAGCTCCCGGAGGTTCTCCGCCATCTCCAGCCCGATGAAGCCGCCCCCGGCCAGCACCACGGACCTGGGGCGTTCCTGCTCCACGAACCGCCGGATGCGAAGGGTGTCCTCCACTGTGCGCAGGGTGAACAGCCGATCCTGCTCCACGCCGGGCAGCTCCGGCCGGGCCGGCCTGGCCCCAGGGGAGAGGAGCAGCTTGTCATAGTGCTCTTCGAACTCCTCTCCAGTGGTCAGATCCCGGACGGACACCGTCTTTTCCGCCGGATGGATGGCCAGCACCTCATGGCGCACCCGCATATCGATGCGGAACCGCCTCCAGAAGCTCTCCGGGGTCTGGAGGGTGAGCTCCGCCGGATCTTGGATCACCCCGCCGATGTAATAGGGCAGGCCGCAGTTGGCATAGGAGACATAGCCGGACCGCTCGAAGACCACTATCTGCGCGCGCTCATCCAAACGCCGGATCCGTGCCGCCGCCGTGGCGCCTCCCGCCACGCCGCCCACGATGACTACTTTCATGATATCCGCTTCCTTTCCTGTATCAGCTCCGTCCTGCCGGATCCTGGTCCGCCCTCCCGCTCCTGGCCTTGCAGATCAGCTGCGTCATGGTGCCCATCGGGCAGTAGACGCACCAGGAGCGGGGCTTGAACACGATCATGGTGACGAAGCCCAGCACTGTGGACGTGAGCATGACGCTGTAGAACCCGAACGCGAACTGCGCCACACCGGGGTGCAGCAGCGTCCCGTGATACGCCCAATGCCAAGGCAACTTGAAGGTCCACAGCAGCGTGACCACCTGTTTGAGATCCTGCGCCCCGGCGAAGACCAGATAGGTGTTCCACAGCATCAGGAAGAACATGGCGAAGAAAAAGGCCAAAAAGCCATATCGAAACGCTTTGCTCTTCATCCACCGGGGGACGTCCCTCCTCCGGGACAGGCCGAACCTGCCGCCCACCAGGGCGAAGAGCTGGCCCCGTCCGCAGTAGCGGTTGCAATACGCCTTGTTCCCGCCCGCCACGGCGACGATCAGCGGGATGAAGAAGCAGAGCAGTCCCAGCCAGGCGAACAGGATGTTGAAGAAGCCGAGGATCAGATAGCTCAGCGACACGATCCAGAGATAGTCGTACCAATGCTTTTTCATCCCGGCACCTCCTGGAGCGAGATCACGCTGGCCGGGCACTCTTTGACACACCTGCCGCAGCCGACGCATCTGTCCCCGTCCACCTGCGCCGAAATGCCCTTCCATACCTGGATAGCGGACAGCGGGCAGACCTTGACGCAGCTCCCACAGGCCACACAAGCGGCCCGATCCACCAAAGCCCGCCGTTTTTTTCGTACTTCAGTTCCCAATGCGGCACCTCCTCAGGGTCGATATGTTTTATCATACCGCATCTTCCCGGCCCGTACTGTGACGAGATCACCCTCCGACAGCTTTTCCCCTGATTTTCCCCTTGCGGTTTCCCGCCAGAGGTGATATACTAGTCCATATCACATCAGGACGGAGGCGGCCCGCATGGGAAAGCATTCGGTCAAACAGGTCGCCTCCAACCGGAAGGCGTTCCACGACTACTTCATCGAGGACAAATACGAGGCGGGCATCGAGCTGGCCGGCACTGAGGTCAAATCCATCCGGCTGGGCGCCGTCAACCTGCGGGACTCGTTCTGCGCCGTGAAGGACGGAGAGATGTTCCTCCACGGGATGCACATCTCCCCATATGAAAAGGGGAACATCTTCAACAAGGACCCGCGGCGCACCCGAAAGCTGCTGCTCCACCGCCGGGAGATCATGAAGCTCCAGGCCAGGGTGCAGCAGGACGGCTATTCCCTGATCCCGCTGTCGTTGTATTTCTCGGGGCCCCGGGTGAAGGTGGAGCTGGCGCTGGCCAAAGGCAAGAAGCTGTACGACAAGCGGGAAGCCGCCGCACAGCGGGACGCGAAACGAGAGATGGACCGGGCCATGCGGGCCCGGTATTGAAAGGAGCGGTCGATATGAGCGACCCCACTGTCACGATAGAGATGGAAAACGGCGGCGTGATGAAAGCGGAACTGTATCCAGCGGTCGCGCCCAACACGGTGAACAATTTCATCGCACTGGTCCAGTCAGGCTTTTACGATGGGCTGATCTTCCATCGGGTGATCCCTGGCTTCATGATCCAGGGGGGCGACCCCCAGGGCGCAGGCACAGGCGGTCCGGGCTACTCCATCAAGGGAGAGTTCGCTCAGAACGGGGTCCAAAACAGCTTGGCCCATACCCGGGGCGTGTTGTCCATGGCCAGGGCCATGGACCCGGACTCTGCCGGCAGCCAATTCTTCATCATGGTCGCAGACGCGCCCCATCTGGACGGCGGCTATGCCGCTTTCGGCAAGGTGATCGAGGGCATGGATGTGGCTGACGCGATTGTCGGCGCCAAGCGCGACTGGAACGACCGGCCCAAAGAGGATCAGACGATGAAGAAAGTGACCGTGGATACCCAGGGTATCGACTACCCAGCGCCGGAGAAGGTATAAGGGGCGCGGCAGAAAGCGCCTGACGGGTAGGACTCCATCGGCCCGGCGGTCCAGGACATCGGCATCATGCTCCAGCGAAGGACCGTAGTTGCCTGCTTGGATCCTCATACTGTGGGACCATCTTTATGAGAGGGACCGCAGTACCAGGACCGGCGGATGGCCTTGGTCCTAGATATGGGGGCGTACTGGTTTCGACGGGGGTATAGAAGTAGGGATAGCGAGCGGATGCGCCTGTCATCCTTAAAACGGGCGATTATAAATCAAAGAACGACGATAACGTAGTTCTCGCCGCGGCTTAACGCGGCCGTCCCGCCCGGAAGGACCACGAGCCGGGTCGGGGCGTCATCTCAGTGGTGCCCGTGCGTACGGAAAGAGTTGACCGTGCCATGAATCATGACTCTACCGACCTCAGCAGTGTGACGACCCACGGCTGAGCGAGGGAATCCAAACGATCGTCTGCGCTCGGAGAAGTTCCTATGGAAGTGCTTTCGGACAGGGGTTCGACTCCCCTCGCCTCCACCATGTAGGGACGATGGTTTTGATACAATGGTATCGAGATTATCGTCCCTGCTTTTATGCCCAAAACTGATACAAATCCGTGATTTTCATACACTTTTGCGGATAGCGCCGCCGCTGACCGGAGTAAAATTCTGGTCACCGGCGGCGTTTTTTTGCTTTTGGGGGCCTATGAACACTCTTGTAAACGTTATTTTGTTGTGGGAAATCGTTAATTTATTGAGAAATCGTTATGTTGTTGGGCAATTCCAGCGAATCGAGGAGGATTTCGTTAAAAGATTAGAGGTTTCGTTATACTATGGGTGCGCAAGAGGAACCCGTCGATTCTGGATAAATAGAATCGGCGGGTTTCACATTGTTTCCATGAGGTCGAGCAGAAGATTCTTCTGCCGCTCGGTAAGAGAACTCCATCTCGCAAAAAGGGTACGCTGCTCATCGGTAAGTTGAGCCGGATCAACCTCATCAGCAAAGAACTGCGCCAAGGTAATGCCAAACGCTCTGCATACCGCTTCCAAGGTTGGCAGCGTTGGCGCGTTGTTTCGATTAAACATATTTGTAACTGTGGAGTGGGAAAGGCTGGCCTCTTTTGCAAGCCGATAATCTGTCCACCCTCTTAATTTCATCAAATCTCTGATGCGCTTTTGTACATCCACCTTTTGCCACCGCCTTTTCTGTATCTATTCTAAGCCCGTGCGCGGTAATATAATAGTCAAGATTGGTAGATATTGCATGGCCGTAGATGGGCATATAATTGTTTACTATATGCCCCAAATGTGGCATACTAAACTATGCTGGAAAAGGAGGCTTACTCTTGTCTGAATATAAGACGCTTTTTGAAAAGCTGGCCCAAGACCGTAATATATCGGTTGAAGAAATGCGTTCCATTATTGCGGCCCGTATTGAAACTGGCATAAGCGATCCTGACCCTGTGCGGCGGGCGCAATGGGAAAAGATACCACATACCGGGGATGTGCCTTCACCAGAAGAATGGCTGCGATATGTGGTCGAGAAATTGGAGGAAGAGGGGCTGTCTGACCTGCTGCGCTGGTATCCGAACCTTTGAATGGGTCTATTTGTGTAACAGTTAGGAATAAAGCAATTTTGCAGCCTATTCTTCCAATAATGCGTTGAGAGTCTTGGAACGATATTCAACTTGACTATGTGCGTAGTGTACGGCAATATACTCATGGTTGGGAGTATCTCGAACAACGCCACATAATCAAAAGGGCATTGTGTGAAAAGCCCAGCCAGAAATAACGTGGTATGATGTGAGCGTCATAGGGATGAGTCAAACGACACTTTGCTCATAGCTATGAACATCAATCATAGGAGGTGCTGTAATGCACGCATGGGAAGCAATCGAACAATCCTTGTCTTTTATCGAGGAACACCTGGCTGAAGAAATTTCGACGGAGGAGTTGGCAAACACTGTCGGCCTGTCCCCTTTTTATTTCCAGCGCTTGTTCAAGCGATTGGTGAATAAATCGGTGCAGGAATATGTGAAGCTCCGCCGCTTGGCAAGGGTAATCAAGAATCTGGGGGACTCCGAGTGGAGAATTCTTGACGTTGCCTTGGACTACGGCTTTTCCAACCACGCAAATTTTACGCGGGCGTTCAAGGAAACATATGGGATCACACCCGAAGACTATAGGAGGGATTTACCAATGCTCAACACATTTGAAAAGCCGGAAGTTTCCATGAATTACGCCCTGGTTGACGAAGGAGTTCCGCTGGTAGTGGGAGATATCGTTTTGGAAATTCAGAGAAAGTTGGTGCAGGCCCCGGAGACCTACCTTGGTCTGGAGACCGAAGTCCGTATTTCTGAACAGGTTCCGACTGGCGAAAGCACCGGCGTGGATGCGCCGGGCCAGCTTTGGAAACGGTATCACACAGAGAAGGTCGCAATTTTGTCTGCCCTTGATACCGGCGTGGAAATGGGAATGTCCCATACGGAAGATCCTACGCAGGGCCTTTTCACCTATTTTGCGGGTGGCCTTGCTAAAAATGTACCGGGCCAGTTGCAGGACGGCTTTGTAAAGAAAGAACTTCCCGCAGGCGAATACATCGTTTGCAAAATTGAAGCAGAAAAATTTGAGGATTTGGTAACGGTTTCTTTGGATCAGGCCAGCAAGTATCTTTTTGGCACATGGCTGCCGCACCACAACCTGGCCACGGAACCCTTCTCTGCGGAAAAGTATTACCGGGATGCAGAGGACATGGCCTACATGGAAATTTGGGTCAAGCCTTTGCCACTGGATAGTCGCGTTTAAGGAGCGAGATTAGGATGGATTGGAATATGCTCTATTCAGATGTAACGCCGCCAACGTGGGAGCAGGTCACAGAGTATATTGGCAGCCCGTTATGGGCGGACTTCAATGAGCGTATCCAGTCCGCCTACCAGATCAAGCCCTGCATGGAACACAGCCGCTGTTCCATGCAGGCTGGCTGGAATATTAAGTACAAAAAGAGCGGAAAGTCCCTTTGTACGCTCTATCCAATGGAAGGCTATTTTATCGCCCTCGTGGTCATAGGAAGTCATGAACTTGCAGAGGCAGAACTTCTCGTGCCTTTATGCTCCGGCTATGTACAAACGGTATTCAACAGCACAAAGAGCGGAAATGGACAGAAGTGGCTGATGCTGGATGTGCGGGATGGAGAAACCGCAGAGGATATATTCAGCCTCATCAATCTTCGGAAACGTATATCATCATAAAGAAAACATTGTAGCCTGTGCTTATAGACAGGGGGCAACATCAAGTTGCTTGTGCGTCTCTATGTGAAAGCCTATAATGGATACGGAGGTTTATATCTATGGAAACGAGAAACACGATTTTAAAGTTGCGAAAACATTTGAACCTATCTCAAAATGAATTTGCCGAAAAGCTATCGGTCACACGGCAGGCTGTTTCCCGCTGGGAAAACGGGGAAACTGTACCAAACATTGATACATTGAAGCTCATTGCTGAAACTTTTGATGTGTCGGTGGATTTTCTTCTGGGCTGTGCCATCGGGCAGTGCCAGAGCTGCGGAATGCTCTTAGTAAAGAGCGGCGACAAAGGGACAGAGAGCGATGGGCGCAAATCAGAGGAATACTGTGTCTTTTGCTACCAGCACGGACAATTTACACAAGATATTTCTATCGAGGAACTGATTGAACGTAATTTGCAGGATTTAGATAGTTGGAATCAAGAAAACGGTTTGCATTTAACAGAGCAAGAGGCAAGAGCCGAACTGCAAAAATTCTTACCAACGTTAAAGCGTTGGCGGACAAAGGATGGTGAGGAAGAAAAGTAAACCATTATCTCACCGAAGTGAGGACATAAAGTTTCCAAGGAGCTGATACTATGAAATTCACTTGTATGGTTATTTCTGTGTCTGACATAAATGCGGCAAGAAAATTCTATGAGGATTTGTTTGGATTAGTGGTGTTTCAGGATTACGGAAGAAACATCGCTTTTACCTGTGGTCTGGCATTGCAACAGGATTTTGACTGGCTTGTGAATCTGCCAAAAGAAAAGATATTAAAGAAATCCAATAATGCGGAGATCGTCTTTGAGGAACAGGACTTTGATGGTTTCCTGGACAAACTGAATAAGCACCCCGGCATTGAGCGTCTGGGTGAGGTTGTTGAGCATAGCTGGGGCCAGCGGGTGATCCGATTCTACGATTTGGACGGACACATCATTGAGGTTGGCGAGGATATGAAAATGGTGATAAAGCGTTTTCTTGATTCCGGCATGACCATGGAAGAGGTTTCTGTGAAAATGGACGCTTCTATTGAGGATTTGACAAAACTTCTAAATAGCCAGTATATGATGGACGAATAAACAAATCTAAATTTGTGGAGGAAAAAGATAATGGCAAAAGAAAAAGGTTCATTCAAAGAATTTCTATCGGCAATCGCGCCAGAACACCAAGCGTTTGTCGAGAAACTTAATACCAAACTTATTGAGCAGGGCTGTGACCTTGTAATAAAGGAAGCAAAAAGCGGTTACACCGCTTCATACCAACTAGAGAAGAAAACAGTAATGAATTGGGTGTTTCGCAAGACAGGTGTTTTTGCACGTATTTACGGAGACAATGCTGGAAAGTATGAGGATATAATCGCTTCTCTTCCTGCTGATATGCAAAAGAAAATGACTACTTCTCGTGACTGCAAGAGACTGATTGACCCTAATGCCTGTAGTGATACCTGTGTGAAAGGTTTTGTTTATGCCTTGAATGGCGACACACATAAAAAATGCCGTAATGACGGAATGCTCTTTGTACTGACAAATGAAACAGCGGAGCATATAGCTGGGCTAGTCTGTGCAGAGGTTAATGTGCGTAAGTCAGCTTTATAACGACAGAAAAGTTAAGACCAATAAATCCCAGTTTATAGAATTGAACAGATCGGAATTGATGGAGGAATTAACAATGAACAGATATGAAGAAGGAATGAAATTAATCGAAGAAAGTTGTGGCAACAGAAAAGATAATACCATTGCACTCTCAACTATTGCTACGGGATCGGGGGCTGATGGATTTCCTCGCCCTAGTGTCCGTGATGTAAGTGCTTATTATGAAGATGGCGTGTTTTACGTCACAACATCGGCAAAATCAAATAAAATGCAGCAGATCGCTCATAACAAAGAGGTTGCGTTTTCTGTTTGCTTTGAGGGGATATACGGACATGGAATTGGAGAAAACCTCGGATGGGTTTTGGAACCCCAAAACGCTGTCCTAAGAACGAAACTCCGTGAAGTATTTGCAGACTGGTACGATGATGCAAATAATGAGCAGGATGAAAACTGTGTTATTTTGGAAATCCGTATTACAAGTGCAACGATATTTAGAGACCACGGTGCTGTGCGTTATAAGTTGGACCTTGTAAATAAGGTGGAGGTTGAATAGTAGATCTGTAGAATGGTGGACTAACAAACAAATCGAGAGTTAAGGAAGGGAAAGAATGAAACGAGAATTAGGAATCGCAAGGTGTGGGCTTGCCTGTTGCCTGTGTTCAGAAAATGAAAAATGCAATGGCTGCTATTCGGATAACTGTCCTGACTACACCCAATGCGAAAACAGAAAATGCTCCATGGAAAAGAAACTTCCAGGCTGTTATGCCTGTGAAATGGATTGTAAAAGAGGTTTGATGAATAAAATCAAGCCATATGGATTTACATTATTTATAAAAAGATATAGGATAGAGAATCTTCTTGATTGCCTTGAAGAAAATGAAAAGAGAGGAATCCTGTATCATCGTAAAGGAATTATTGGCGATTATGATGATTTTGACGATGTGGAAAAGTTGATAGAATTTATTAAGACAGGGAAAAATTAGGATTTTTAGGAGGTACATAACCATGAGAAATATGATTGCATACTGTGGGCTGGATTGTGAAAAATGCGACGCATATCTCGCAACAATCAATGACGACCAGGCGTTACGTGAGAAAACTGCAAAACTATGGGCCGAGTTAAATAATGCTCCCATTCTGCCTGAACATATCAACTGTGAAGGCTGTCGCGTTGATGGGATTAAAACTGTACACTGCGATAGTCTTTGCGGTATTCGTCAATGTGCATTGAAACAGGGTGTGGCAACTTGTGGCGACTGCCCAGACCTGGAAAAATGTCAAACGGTTGGAATGATTATCTCAAATAACCCCGACGCTTTAAAAAATCTGAAGGGATAGATTACATACCAGTTTGACAACATACTGATTTTGGTGATGAAAACACTATCATTCTATGTGTGGAATTAACAGGTGGCCTGTTGTTTTCACATAGGACAAGGTATGAGTTTTAGCCGTTCAAATTCTGTTGGTTTAAGAATCATCACTATTTTTGCACTTTAGGAGATGCCATGAAAGGATTTAACCGGCCAAACCAATTGTTTTCCCTCTGCGGTTTGAACTGTGGACTTTGTCCTATGTTCTTGAACAAGAACTGTCCTGGCTGCGGCGGCGGTGAAGGGAATCAGTCCTGCAAAATTGCAAGATGCAGTTTGGAGCATGACGGGGTTGAATACTGTTTTCAATGCAGTGAATACCCCTGTGAGAAATACGAACATATTGATGATTTCGATTCCTTTATTACACACCAGAGTCGAAAGGCTGATTTAGAAAAAGCGCGTTGCTTTGGGATTGAAGCATATAACGTGGAACAGGTGGAGAAAGCAAAAATTCTGGACTTTCTTCTGTCCAACTATAATGATGGCCGCAAAAAGACACTTTTTTGTGTAGCGGTCAACCTTTTAGACTTGCAAGACCTGAAAGCAGCACTTTTGGCAATTGAGTGTAAACCTGATATGAAAACACTAACGCTCAAAGAGAAAAGTGCGTTTGTAGAGAATCTTCTTCAGACTGCGGCATCAAATAAGAACATCGAGCTAAAACTGCACAAGAAAAAATAAAAGTCTGAGTGTACCACAATTACAAAATCACACGCTTGATATGTATTTGTCTTTATACCAATATGTTTTTAAAGAAAAGCGAATGCAAGTTAATACAAAAAAGCAGCTAGAATAAAAATCTAAGGAGAGAAAAATGAAATTCAAAGTAACAAGAATACTCGCATTTGTTATGACTCTTATGCTGTTATCTTTAGTAGCTTGTTCTAACAAACCCAAACAGAATGATGCAGCTACAGACTCAGTACTCTCGGACCCAGAAGCAATGATCTCCACAAAATCATCACAATCTCCCAATAGTGCAGCACCAGGAAATGCCTCGTCATTGGCTCAGTTTGCAGATGTTCGCGGTGGTTTTTTTACAGGAGATAACGTGCTATCACCAAGTGAGTATAAGGCCGAGGATATATACACATATCAATTCAACGAGCATACTGTTTTTACAGGTAATGAAACACTTCAGCAAGAAATTATGGAAAATGGCAAAAACCCCGGACTTGGCATACGCGCTTTGCATGGGCAGGGTATCACTGGCGAAGGTGTATCAGTTGCAATTATTGACGAGGCTATTTTTTTAGAACCGCCTGAGTTTTCAGACAGAATTGTGGATTACTATGAATGTCATGATGTACAGTCACAGGGGGGGATGCACGGCAATGCCGTTATCAGCATATTGGCAGGAAGAACCTGCGGCGTTGCTCCTGGCGTGAAGGTTTATTATGTCGCAGTTCCTTCGGGGTTTTCTGATTCGGCTTATTGGGCGGACGGCCTAAATTGGATTATAGATAAGAATGAATCCCTACCGGAAAAGGATAAAATACGTGTAGTTTCGGTATCTGCAAATCTATCAGGACCGGACTGCGATTTTGAAAATCAAGAAAAGTGGGAAGATGCGGTTGTGCGCGCAAAAGCGGCAGGGATTTTAGTGGTTAGCTGTAGCGTAGGAACGGATACCCATTTTACATCGGGTGGATATTACGATTACACTGATCCCGATCATATTGAAAATGTACGCAATGGTTGGTGGAATTACGGGTACACTGGATCGGAACCAACACAAGAAGGGATTATATCCGTACCTGTCAATTTCCGCACAACAGTAGAGCAATATGATGAAGGGGACTATTTCTTCCGCTATGGAGGACAGGGCGGTGAGAGCTGGGGCGTTCCATATGCCGCCGGGGTGCTTGCACTTGGATGGCAAATAAATCCTCTGCTAAGTCCAGAAGAAATAAAGAAAATTCTTATTGACAGCGCCTACGAAAATCAATACGGCGAACATATTATTTATCCCTCCGCATTTATTGAAATGATAAAAAATACACTATAATCATGCAATGAAAAAGCGGATACCATTAATTTTGCGGGATGGTTTGCTTTCGCTTTTTGATAAAAGGTGCATCAGAAATCTTTTTAGAGAGAAAAAAGCGTTTTGTCTTTTACCTCTCTTTTTACATTGCATAGTGGGAGTTTGAAGAAATAGTAAGTTTACATAGTTAATAACGCAAGGCAAGCTCATAGAAACGACTTTGCCCTTGCTTGGAGAGGGCCAATCTGCCTTGCGTAGATTGGCCCTCTGTTTTTGTCAATAAAGCAAGCCCATCGGACGCAAAAAAATTTTTCTTAAATTATTTCATTCCCCCTTTCCGATTTGCCTGCGCGAGATGTGTTTTAGATAAGCGAGGAGGCGCGAAAGCACAAACTCATATCTGCTGAAAGGGAGGGATGGGGCAATGACACCTCCCTCTGATAGAGAAAGGATTCTCTGCGCAATGTTCGAGTCCTTCTGTGTAGCGGCGATCCGCAATTTCGGCAGAAATTTACGGCGGGCCATGAGGAACCATCAGAAATATGATGGTACTGGTGAGGTGTCAGTGGAATATCTCATCGGTTTGCTCTCATCCGAAGACGTATATGCGTCAGAGCAGTTTGTCCTCGATGTGGACGGACTACCCTGCGTGTTGGAGAATGAGCTTTTATATAATGCACTGCTATCCTTGCCTGACAGTGAACGGAAGGTTATACTCTATGACTTTTGGCATGACTGGAAGGATAAGGAAATCTCAAAGAAACTGGAGGTCACGGTGCGCACGGTGTATAACCTCCGTCAGCGTGCGTTTAAGAAAATCCGTACATATTATGAGCTACATGGGCAAGGGCGAGACCCCTAAGTTGAACTATGCCCTAATCAAAAGGGCCGTCTGCGGAGATGAGGCTGCTCTGGAGATGATTCTCCAGCACTTCGATGCATATATCAATACTGTTTCTACAGTGGAAAAAACTATCTTCTCCGGGGAGATCATCAAAGAAGTAGACGAGGATATGAAAATCCAAATTCAGATGCACCTTGTGAAAGTAATCCAAGAAAAATGGAGTGAATTGATATGACAATGCTGCCCGACCTATTCTCTTTTGCTTATGTGCCGAACTGGTACATACAGTTGGACGAGCTGGCTGCGCTGGCTCTCCCGGAGCCTTGGCGGTTTCGGGACCCGGCCTATTCTACCAAAAATCCAGATAATCCAATTTTAGAGCGATACATCCATTCTATTTTCAAAAAACAAGTTATCGACTACAATACGGCAAAGCGGCGGGAGGAACCGGCTACGGACTACCTCCATGTTGAGAACGAATTCGTGTGTTTCCACACCGGCCTCTATACCCGACACTACAAAGCCATCTATGGCTGCTTTGACCGGAACAAGCGGAAGGACAGTATGCTGGACTGGTACTTCCGGGGCTTTGCGGATGAGCTGGCTCCCTGTCTGAAATATGTGAACCCGCTCCCCCGAAAGCCTCGCTATGATATGGCGCAGTATGGCGTCAACTACAACCCGGAGTGGCCGATACGGGTCAACATCGATCACATCCTGGGCGACGCGGAGAACTTCTCCCGCCTGCCCGACCCCGTCCGAGACGCGAAGAACCTGCCCCTACTATTGGAAACGGCAGTAGAATTGGCGCGCCGGTGGGCGGTGGTCGATCCCAGCATCGTGGTTCCCCAAGGCTACCAGGGCCGGGTGCAGTATCTCCTGCCGATCTGTCTGACAGATATGGAGACCCCTGACCTCGCTATGACGCTCACGGTCATGGATGGCTATTATCTGGGAAACACCTGCCTCACCCTGGAGATGGCCTACCTCAACGCACGTCTGCTGGCAAGACCGGCGGCGGCTTGGCTGATGGAACTGGTCATGTAAAACGCCATAGCGAGTCAATATGCTCCTACGCCGGACAGTGGCGAAAACAGGAAGGGGCGTATGCAAAATGCCGAGAAAGAAAGGTGACGCCAATGAGATAAAAAGAAAGGTGCGCCATATCCGATGTCCAATCTGCGGCCATCGAGTGGTAGATGCACCAGCGGATACCAAAGTACAGTTGATTGCCCCGGCTGAAGGCCGGAATCCCGATCTGATAATAAAATGCGGGCGCTGTGGCGCAATGGTTGGGGTCATGAAAACTGAATAGCGGAAACTTTGACCTGCTCTGGGCTGAAAGGGCGCAGAGCTGGCCGGGGCGACACGGCAATACAGAAAGGCCCGTAAGGGATGTATACGGGCCGGGAAAACGGATGTCTAAACCGGGACACAGGTCACTCGTTTGTTTGAGCATGATGCACGGAGGGGTGGTTTCATTCCGCCCACACGATCACCCTTCCACGATATCACCTGAAAATACGGTGGAGACGACATTGAGCCTGGCAAGCGGCACTTTTGTGCTGCTTGTCAGGCTCTTTTTTTATTTGCGGCGATGGAGGTGCCGCTTGCCGGACTCCGAAAGGAGAACGGCAAATGAAAATCGAGTACAAGTTCGTTACTGGCATGGTCGAGGTGGAGGTGCCTGATGATTGGGGAACCGTTTTGGTCAATCTGGATCGGCAGGAGTACAACAATGACCACAAGGAGACACGCCGCCACTGTTCCCTGGAAGCCTACAACCTGGACGATGCACTGCTCCCCTCGGATGAGGATGTGGTGCAGGACATCATCAAGGCCGAGGAAGCTGGGAGACTGCGTGAGGCGCTCTCCTGTCTGGATGCTGACCAGCGAGAACTGGTCGAGGCCCTCTACTTTGAAGGGGTAAAAGCGGCAGACTTCGCTGAACAAAAAGGCGTTTCCCCTTCGGCAATTACTCAGCGGAAAGCGACCGCTCTCAAAAAGTTAAAAAGATTTTTGTCCTGACCCTTAATTTCTGCCGCTCCCGTGGCCTACCAGTGAAAGGCATCTACAACACTCGCCTTTCGGAAAGGAAACGGTCATGCGACACAATTTGAAGATCAGCGTGTCCAAGGAACCCCAGAGTGGCGGCATCGTGCAATGCCGGAACGTGTCCCTGCGGGAAAAGCTGCTCACCCGGCTGCTGGGGCGGCAGGAAAAGGTGATGATCCTGGTTCCCGGAAACAGCGTGGAGTCGGTGTGCATCACCGAGGTGCCGGAAGGAGGTGCGGCCTGTGAGTAGGATCAAGCTGCTCCTTGATGTGATCGAGGACATCCGTTCCCTGGCCGACAGCCTCCAGGCCGTGGCCACCGCCCTGGGCCAGAGTGACCAGGAAACCGCCGCCGCTCCCGCTCCGGCCCCGGAAGCGCCCCCTGCCCCGGCTCTCGCCGACCCGCCGCCCAAGGCCATCACGCTGGAGGAGGTCCGGGCGGTGCTGGCGGAGAAAAGCCACGATGGGTACACCGACCAGGTGCGGGGCCTGCTCCAGAAGTACGGGGCCGAGAAACTCAGCGGTGTGAACCCCAAGCACTACGCCGCACTGCTGAAGGATGCGGAGGTGCTGGGCCATGCCACCTAACAGCCACGCCATCCTCTCCGCCTCCAGCTCCCACCGCTGGATGAACTGCACCCCCTCCGCCCGTCTGGAGCGGGAGTTCGCCGACCGGGAGACGGAGGCCGCTGCCGAAGGCACCGCCGCCCACGCCCTCTGCGAACACAAGCTCCGCCGCGCTCTGAAGATGCGCTCCCGCAAGCCGGTGTCCAAGTACGACTGTGACGAGATGGACGGGTACACGGACGGCTATGTGGAATTCGTACTGGAGCAGCTCACCCAGGCCAAGCTGGAGTGCGCCGACCCGCTGGTCCTCATCGAGCAGCGGCTGGACTTCTCCTGCTGGGTCCCGGAGGGCTTCGGCACCGGAGACTGCATCATCGTGGCAGACAAACTGCTCCACATCATCGACTTCAAGTACGGCCAGGGCGTTCTGGTGGACGCCGAGGGGAATCCCCAGATGATGCTGTACGCCCTGGGCGCTCTCCGGCTGTTCGACTCCCTCTACGACATCGCCGAGGTGAGCATGAGCATCTACCAGCCCCGCCGGGAGAATGTGTCCACCTGGACGATCTCGGTGGACGAGCTGAACGCCTGGGCGGAGAACACCCTCAAGCCCAAAGCGGAGCTGGCCCACAAGGGCGAGGGCGAGTATCTCCCCGGCTCCTGGTGCCAGTTCTGCAAGGCGGCGGTGAAGTGCCGCGCCCGCGCCGAGGAGAAGCTCCAGCTTGCCCGGTTCGAGTTCGCCCCGCCGCCGCTCCTCTCGGATGAGGAGATCGAGGACATCCTCACCAAGCTGGATGACCTCACCAAATGGGCCAGCGAGATTCAAGCCTACGCACAGGACGCCGCCGTCAACCACGGAAAGGTGTGGCAGGGCTTCAAGCTGGTGGCCACCCGCACCAACCGCAAGTACACAGACGAGGAGGCGGTGATCCAGGCCGCAAAGGACGCTGGGTACACCGACATCTTCAAGAAATCCCTCATCCCTATCACCGAGATGGAGAAGTTGATGTCCAAGAAGGAGTTCAACCGCATCCTCGGTTCCCTGGTGGAAAAGCCCCAGGGCCGCCCGACGCTCGTTCCTGTCACCGACAAACGCCCCGCCCTGACCAATACCGGCGCAGGCGATGACTTCACTGAATTTAAGACCTGCTAATAAAAGTCAAGAGCTAAATTGAAGGGAAGCGGGATTTTTT
>CANRXB010000028.1 GCA_947643715.1 uncultured bacterium | reverse complement strand
CGACATCGTGGGCAAGGCGGGCGCGGACGCCATGTACAAGCAGCTTTGAAAAGAGCGACGTGCGGCGGACCGGAAGGTCCGCCGCACTTTTTTGCCGTTTCAGCGCCTGGATCGGAACGCCGCGGTGACGGCCAGTCCCAGCAGGAGCACCGCTGCCGATAGGCCCGTCAGCAGCAGGGCGCCGCCCTCCCCTGTGGCCTGTGCGCCTGCGTTGGGAGCGTCTGCGCCGAAGCCGCCCGGCGACAGGCCGGCAGGACGCTGGCCCGCCTCGGGGAACTGCGCGGAGGGGTCCGTCTCCTCCCCGCCGGGCTGTTGGAAGATCTGCGGCGCGGCCATGTCGCCGCCCGGCCCGAAAGCGGGCATGCCGTTCCCATTGGGCGCGCCGTCCCTGCCGGGCCTGCCGCCGGCGTCCATGGTCCCCATGAGGGAGAGGTCGAGGGAAGAGGTGTCCACGAGGGCGCCCGAGTCGGCGGCCTGGCCCGCGCTGGTGGAGGGGATGGTCCCGTCGAGCTGACCGGAGATGCTTCGTATCCGCAGGGCGCAGAAGGTCCTCAGCGTCTCGACGCCGGTCTCGAAGTCCTCATAGGTGCAGAACTTGGTGGGGTCGCGCTCCACATAGGGCGCGATCAGGGCATATGCCTCTTCGATGATGACGTTGGGGTCTACTGTGCTCAAAAATTCCTCAAAGTATCGATGATATAGCTCGGTGTACTCCTCGCTGGCGAAGATCCAGTCGGCCATGGGCCGGTCGCCGTCCCCGGAGACGGACAGGGGCGTATCGATGGGGTCGTTCACCGCGCCGGACGCGTCCCCGCCGTGGAAGGTGCCGAAGGCCAGATTGTAGTCCCAGGGGAGCATGGACAGCTTCCCGTCCTTTTCATAGAGGTAGTAGTTGTGTACCATGGCTCCGGTGTAGCTGTCGTCGTTGACCACGAAGTCATGGACCACGAAATAACGCAGCACCTGGTCGATATCCACCACGGCCGACACGTCGCCGCCCTCCCCCAAAGCCTTCAGCGACCGGATGAGCCGGGCCTCGTCCGCCTTGGAGACGTCCGTCTTGGCGCTGCTGAAGAGGTTGGGATAGCTGTCCGGATCGTCGTCCACGTAGCGCAGCTTCACATCGTCGGAGCCCATGCCGCCGAACCGTCCGCCGAAGCCGCCGCCGAACGCGGCGGAGAGATCGGGAGCCTCCGGCATGACGTCCGTACGGTCCCCCCAGTCCGGCCACTGCCCGCCGGGCGAAGGCTCGGAGCCCTCGCCGTCCTGGGTCCCAGGAGGCTGCATACCGCCAGGGCGGCCTTGCCCTTGGCCCTGGCCCTGCTCCCACGGGCCTTGGCCCACGAGCTCGTCCATGTCCAGGTCCCGGCCGTTGCCCCGGCCCGCGCCGAAGCTCATGCTGTCCGGCTTGTACAGCTCGCCGGAGTCCTGGCCGTAGTTGCGCTGGAGGAATGCGTCCTCGATCCCTTCGACGGCCAGGTACAGCCCCCAGTCCTCGCCGTTGACGGTGATATAGACATAGCTGCACAGCGGCGCGGCCACGTCGAACGCGGCCATCATACGGTAGGTGAGATAGTCCTTCATATAGGTGTCGTCCTGGATGATGTTGTTCAGGCACAGTTTGTCCAGGCCGTGATAGGTCTTGCCGCTGTCATAGTGGTCGAACTCCAGCTTGAAGCTGTACCGGCTGCTGCCGAGCTGGGACACTGTGGACAAAGAGGTGTTCCCCTTGGCCCGGATGCCTACGTTTTTGTACGCCTCGTTGTCGATGACCACCGAGCAGGCGGCGTACTCTTCGTCCTCGCAGGTGTCGATGAACCCGTCCCAGTCGTCCAGGAGGATCTCGACGGTATGCACCTTGGAGGTATCGAACAGCGTGGCCTCGTAGCCCATGACCTGGGACGCGGGCTGGATCCCCAGCGCCTGCGCGTCCATGAGCAGCAGGGCCGCCAGCAGGCACAGGGCGGTGACGGCGGCGCAGATGCGGTCGATGTGTTCGTGGGTGGACATAGCGGCCTCCTCATCCCATGTAGTCGCCGTTGTAACTGACCAGGACGGCGCTGAGCACGCCGTCCATCCCGGCCAGTGTGTTGATGAAGCTGGTGTCAGCGTCCCTCAAACGGACCTCCATGTCCAGCTCCACCGCGTCCTTCTGCACGGTCTTGCTCTTGACCACGCAGCGGCGGGTGGACTGGTCCAGGTAGGCCCTGGCGCGGCCCTCAGTGTCCGAGCCCTTGCATCTCAGCACCACGATATAGGGGTCTGCATGGGACTTCCGGTTCACGAACACCAGCAGGACGAGGCCGATGACCACGCTGCCGATGACGGCCAGGGGGATCATCCCCGCGGCCAGCACGATGCCCACGGCGATGGACCAGAACAGGAAGGCGATGTCCAGCGGCTCCTTGATGGCAGTGCGGAAGCGGACGATGGACAGCGCGCCCACCATGCCCAGGGACAGCACCACGTTGCTGGTGACGGCTAGGATGACCATGGTGGTGATCATAGCCAGGGCCACCAGGGTGACCCCGAAGCTGGAGGACCACATCACGCCGGAGAAGGTCTTTTTATACACCAGGAAGATGAACAGGCCAAGGCCGAAGGCCAGCGCCAGCGCGATGGCCATGTCCAGCAGGCTGACGCTGGTCACGTTCTCCAGGAAGCTGGATTTGAAGATGTCTTGGAAGGTCATGAGATGTTTCGTTCCTTTCGTTTCGATGTCCACGCCTGTGCCCGATGGCTCAGACGCCATAGATCCGACACGCGGCGTATTTGGAGAAAGCGCAGGCGTGCCGGCCCTCGAGCTGCACCGCGTCCCGGATGATGCCGGGGAGGTAGGCGTCCCACTTCACCTCCAGGATGGTGGGGGCGTCCCCCGCCGGGATGGTGACGCAGTCTGGATCCAGGAAGTCCACGCACCGCAGCCCTGTGCGCAGGCCGTGATCCAAAGTGACCCGGACGTTGCCGGGAGGGTAGACGAAAGCCTCCCGGGTATAGTCCACGATGGTGCGGGGCCGCAGGCCCTGGCATCTCATCTTGTGGTACAGCTCCTGCACCAACGCCCGCCCGCTGCCGGGCATCCAGTCCAGGTCGCCGTCCACGATGGCCTGGGCCTCCCGCTGGGAGACCGGAGCGCTGAGCTTGGTGCACAGCCCGCCGCGCTTGCACTTTTTCTCCAGGTGGATGAGGGAGGGATCCCTGTCATAGTACCGGATGCGGAACTTTTCACGGCGGTCCACTCCGTTCAGCTTCTCCCGCAGGGCCTTGTCGGAGCGGTCGTCGAAGTACAAGCTCCGGATCAGGTATCTCCCGTCCTTGGCGTGGCGGTCCGTCTGGGCCACCGCCCGCAGCCGCTGGCGGATGGCGATGCGGTCGGCCAGGTCGATCTCATGCTTCCACTCGTGCCGGGGTCCCGGCATAGCGATCACATCCTTTCTTTTGGTCCCGGCCCAGGGGCGGCCGTCCGACCTGCCGCAACTATACTACGAGACGCTGAAGCCTTGCTGAAAAAGTGGCCGGGAAAATGTAAACTTTTTTGCAGGGAAGGGGATCCCCTCCAGTTTTGGCGGGGCGGTGAGGTCCCCCTGCCGCCGGAGGGAGCGGGCATGGGAGCGAAAGAGCGACAGCCGCGTGATAGCTCACGCGGCTGTCGCTCTTTTCGTGGAACGATGGAAAAGGCGCTGCCCGTTCGGACAGCGCCTGGCATCGATCACATCATCTTCACGGTGAAGAACACCGCCTGGGCGAACAGGCAGCCCACCAGGACATACAGCAGATAGTGGGCGGTGGACACCCCCAGCGGCAGGGCCAGGATCATGACCAGTGCGGTGACGGCGCAGGTGAGCCAGGTCATGACATAGTTCGAGCCGGAGGGCATCACCCGGATGGGGCCCAGCATACCGTCGTTCTTGCGGAGCTGGAACGCCAACGCTGCCGCAGCGGCCAGCACTACCACGCCGCCGATGATGCAGGCGGTGATGAGCCGGGGGTGGGCCATATAGTACTGTCCGTGGAGCCACAGGGCCAGCAGCCCGCCGCCGATGAGCAGGGCGTTATAGAAGAAGGGGCGCTGATAGAGGAAGAAGATCAGGATCAGCACCGCCGACGCGGCGGGCAGCAGCAGCAGGATCCGGACGCCTTCGTCCCACAGGAAATAGCACAGCAGGGAGACGACCCACAGCACGACCGCGCCCCCGGCCACGGCCACAGGCACCAAGACGCCCCGGCCCGCCCTGCGGTTGACCACGGCCCAGACGGCCGCGCCTATCGTGAGCACTGCGCCCGCGATGCAGAACACCTGGAAGAACATGCTCAGCCCCTTGGCCACCACGCCGCCGAACAACATATTGATATAGACCTTTTGCAGCAGCAGGAAGAGCAGCTCCACTGCCACCGCTCCGGCCAGCCACAGGAGCATCCGGTTGAATACCTTGTCGTCCTCGCTGCGGCGGCGCTCATGCTTACCCTTTTCGAACATAGTCATCCGTCCTTTATCTTTGAAGGTGGCCGCGCCCGGGGCGTGCGCCCGGCGCTTCCCATTTTTTGTACAGCGGTCCGGCGGGGGCCGTCCGGTCCCGACGTCGAACAGCTGATAGTATACCAGAAACTCCCGCGCATTGCAACAACAAAAATCGTCCCCTTCCGCACTTTCCCCTTCCTTCCAGGGCGGAAAGCTGATATACTGTCGCCAAGGGGGGCCTTCGCGGCCTCCGCGCCCGAGAACATCTCATCGGAAAGGAGTTTTGGATATGACCGATCGAGCTCTGGTGGACATGGCCTTCGCCATGCTGGAACGATCCTACGTGCCCTATTCCCATTTCCCCGTGGGCGCCGCCCTGCTGTGCGAGGACGGCACGGTGTATACCGGCTGCAATGTGGAGAACGCCGCTTACGGCTCCACCATCTGCGCCGAACGCACCGCCCTGGTGAAAGCGGTCAGCGAGGGCCGGAAGAGGTTCGCCGCCATCGCCATAGCGGGCAGGAGCGAGGACTACTGCTGGCCCTGCGGGGCCTGCCGGCAGATGCTCTACGAATTCGCCCCGGAGCTGACCGTGCTGGTGGCCCGGGCAGACGGGCAGTTCGTCAAGTTGCCGCTGGGTGAGCTGCTGCCCCACGGCTTCGGCCCCGCCAACCTGGACTGAGCCGGGGAAAGGCGGACGGTGCCATAAAGCGGAAGGGCCCCTGCGGACGCAGAGGCCCTTCGCCGATCACAGGAACCGTTTCATCTCTTCGATGTTGGCTTGCTCGGTCTGGAGCAGCTTGTCCGCCAGATGGCGCACGACTTCGTCGCGCACGTCGCTGTCCCGGATGGTGCGCAGGCTCTTGGTCACTCCCATGGTGGAGCCCTGGATCATCATCTCCGCGATGTTGGCAGGGGAACGATCCGTCATGGCCTTCACGGTGCTCATGACCTCCGAGGACGCCTTGGTCACGGGGCCCAGGCCCTTCGGGGGCTCTCCCCGGGCCTGGAGCAAGGAGCCGGCGGCGTTCTGGATCTGTTCATACTCGGTGAGCTGGCTGTTCAGGGCGTTGACCAGCTTGGGCTCGTCGGCATATCGCAGCACCGACTGGACGCCCTCCCGCCCCATCTCGGCGGTCTGATAGATGTGGTTGAGCAGTTGGTTCTCGCTGAGCATTTCCATCACCTCGCCCCTAGTATGCCCGGAAAAGCAGGATAAAACCCGAGCGAGGGCGTGGAAGGGGATGGAAACGGAGGGTCATTCATCCAATCGAACGGGGGGCTTGGGCACGTTGCGCTGCCGGGCGCTGGTCCTGCCCTCCTCCCGGATCTCGCCGGCGGCGACCAGAGAGCGCTTGGTGAGCGCCGGGCCCACCAGCTCATACACCAGCACGGAGAACAGCACCACGCTGCGCACGACCTCGCCGTCGGCCAGGCGCTGGGCGGTGAGGGCCATGCCCAACGCCACCCCGGCCTGGGGCAGCAGGGTGATGCCCAAGTGCTTCTTGATGCTCTCGCTGCAGCCGGTGAGCGCGCAGCTCCCGTAGGATCCCAGATATTTTCCCAAAGAGCGGAAGACGATGTACACCGCGCCGATGAGCAGCACCATGGGGTTGGACAGGATCTTCAGGTTCAGCTCCGCCCCGGACAGCACGAAGAACAGCACGAACAGCGGCGCCGTCCAGCCGTCCACCCTGGACATGATCTCCTCAGAGAAGTCGCACACGTTGCAGAACACCGTGCCCGTCATCATGCACACCAGCAGCAGGCTGAAGCCGAAGTGGACGCTGCCCACCTGGAAGCGCACCATGGAGAACCCCACGGTGAGCAGCACGAAGCCGATGGCGATGGACAAACGCTTGCTGCGGGAGTGGAAGCACTCCTCCACGCAGAACAGCGCCAGGCCCGCAGCCGTGCCCAGGAGCAGGGACAGCACGATCTCGATCACCGGCTCCAGCAGGACGGTGACCAGGCTGATGGCCCCGCTCTCCAGCGCGGTGGCCACGCCGAAGGAGGCGGAGAACAGCACCAGGCCCACTGCGTCGTCGATGGCCACCACCAGCAGCAGCAGCTTGGTCAGCGGACCGTCCGCCTTGTACTGGCGCACCACCATCAGCGTGGCGGCGGGGGCGGTGGCGGCGGCGATGGCGCCCAGGGTGATGGCGGAGGAGATCGAGATGAGGTCGGGGGCGATGAAGTGCAGCCCCACCAGGGCCAGATCCACCAGGGCGGTGGTGGCCACAGCCTGGAGGATGCCCACGGTGATGGCCTGCTTGCCCATGTGCCGGAGCTGCTCCAGGCGGAACTCGTTGCCGATGGTGAACGCGATGAAGCCCAGAGCCACCTGGGAGATGATGTCCAGCCGCACCAGCGAATCAGGCGTGCTGAAGCCGAGGGGGGCCAGGTGCAGGGCGCCCAGGCAGTAGGGGCCCAGCAGCAGGCCGGTCACCAGATAGGCGGTGACCGCCGGTAGGTTCAGGACCTTTGCCAGACGGGACATCAACAGCCCGCCTACCAAAGAAAAGGAGAGCTGGATCAGCATTTCCATGAAAGACACCTCGATTTCGTCAAAGAAGCGGGCCCCATATCGTGACGTACGGGCCCGCATGTTTCCAAGCGGAACAAACTATAGCATCTCAGACGGGAAAAGGCAAGGTCCCCAACGGAAAAAAGCGCACAGATCCGCCACGGTTCCCCAAGAGAGTTTTGGAGGGTCTGTGCCGATCCTCACCACAGTATCCCCCTTTGGGGCACGCACGATGAGGAAGTCGATGCCGGCTGGGAGGGGATCGCTTTTCGGCGGGTGCCGCTTTATAATGGACCGACCAAAAAATCAGGATCGAAGGAGAGAGACTGGATGAACAGGATGATACCACGGATCGGCTCAGCGATCGTCACAGCGGCGGTATTCCTTTTTGCGATCTGCTTGATCGTCGACTTTCCTTTTGGCTCATACTTCGTATGTATGTTCCTGCCCATTGGCTATATCATGATGGCGGCAGGACTGCGTCATGAAAGCCATGAGGACCGGTGTGTTGCCGCGGATACCGGGATGGCGTTTGCGGTCATATATGCAGTATTGATCTTTCTCGTGTATTTTGCGCAGACGACGAGCGTTCGCTTGGGCGGGCTGAGCGAGCAGGCGCAGAGCATCCTGGATTTTCAACGAGGGGGGCTGATGTTCAACTATGATCTGTTGGGCTATGGGATGATGGCCCTCTCCACGTTTTTCATGGCTCTGTCTATCCAAGCGGAGAGCAAAGCAGACCGGTGGATGAAAGCTCTGATGGCGATCCATGGTGTTTTCTTTTTTGGCTGCTTTATCATGCCGATGACTGGTATGTTCGCCAGCATGTCGGATGGAAAGACGAGTATCGGAGGCACCGTTGCGCTTGTCGCATGGTGTGCATATTTTCTTCCCATCGGGGTGCTGGCATACAGGCACTTTGGGAAGGAGGACGGATGATCCTCCGTGCCCTTTCGCGGCTTTTCCTCATGGACGTGCGCCCGATGCGGCCGGCGGAGATTTTGCCTATTGCAATTTTCCTCCGGTGTGCTACAATAGGGCTCGACAACTGAACACAGTTGCGAGAAACGCAGTAGAAAGGAAGGAGCAAAATGCCCAAGTTCGTCAAACGGGCCCTTTTGCTGCTGGTCGCCATCGCCATGCTGCCGGTCTCACTGTACGGCTGTACAGGAGACACGGAGCCCACGCCCCCCGTTGTGGGCGTGAGCGACAGCGGGAGCGATCCGACCGCTGCACGATCGGGCGAGTTACCCGAAGGGAACTCAGTCACGGTAGGTATCGCACAGGATCTGAGCAACCTCGATCCCCAACTGGCCGCCACGGCAGGGATACGCGAGGTCTTGTTCAACATCTTCGAGGGACTGGTGAAGGCCAGCCCCGACGGCTCGGTGGTCCCGGCCGTCGCCAGTGACTATGAGCTCTCTCAGGACGGCACCACCTACACCTTCACCTTGCGGGAAGGCGTCACGTTCCACGATGGGGAGCCGGTCACAGCCGAGGATGTGATCTATTCCCTGGAACGCTGCGCCGGGTCGGAGAACGATGGAACGCCTCTGGTCTCGGCGTTTTCTAATGTCTCCAAGATCGAGGCGACCGACGACAGCCATGTGGTGGTCACCCTGGCCGAGCCGAGCCTGGAGTTCCTCTACTCCATGACCGCCGCCATCATCCCCGCAGGGTCCGGGCCCTCCATCGCCACGCAGCTCGTGGGCACCGGTCCCTTCAAGTTCGTCTCCTATGCGCCCCAGGACGAGTTGGTCATGGAAAAGTATGACGGCTATTGGGGCGCCGCGGAGGGCAAGGGCGCGAAGCTGGACGAAGTGACCTTCAAGATCGTCGCCGATGTGAACGCCATGGTCATCGGACTGAAGGGCGACGCGCTGGACATGGTGATCCACCTGCCCAACACCCTGGAGGGAGAGGTGAAGGACAGCTTCACCGTCCACCAGGACACCATGAAGCTGGTCCAGGCCCTGTACCTGAACAACGCGGTAGCGCCCTTCGACGACGAGCTGGTCCGCCAGGCCATGTACTACGCCATCGACGTGGACGAGATCATCGACTTCGCCTGCGGCGGAGCGGGGGTGGCCACCGGCACCAGCATGTACCCCGCCAGAGAGAAGTATTTCCTGCCCGAGCTGGCCCATGCCTATCCCCAGGACGTGGAGAAGGCCAAGGAGCTGCTGGCCCAGGCGGGATACCCGGACGGCTTCGGGATGAAGATCACCGTCCCGTCCAACTATGCGCAGCATGTGGACACGGCCCAGGTCATCATCGAACAACTCAAGGCGGTGGGCATCGCCGCTGAGCTGGATCTGGTGGAATGGGAGAGCTGGGTGAGCGACGTATATCGGGGGCGGGACTATGAGGCCACGGTGTGCGGCATCGCCGCAGACGACATGACCGCCCGGGAGATGCTGGTGCGCTACATGTCCGACAACAGGAAGAACTTCATCGCCTTCTCCGATGAGGAGTACGACCAGGTGATGGCCCAGGCCCTGGCCTGCATCGACGATGAGGAGCAGACCGCGCTGTATAAGCGGGCGCAGGAGATCCTCAACGAGCGGGCGGCCAGCCTGTGGATCCAGGACGCCTGCGAGCTGGTGGTGATGGATCCGGCGCTGGAGGGCTTCACCTTCTACAGCACCTACGTGCTGGACATGTCCACGATCGGATATCGATGAACGCCGGCGCTTTGCGGGCGCGGGGCGGGGGCGTCCGGAGGGCGTCCCCGCCCTTTTTCAAAAGAAAGGAGGCCGATCCCAGTGGGGAGAGCCTTGCTGAAACGGGTGCTGCTGCTGGTGGGCACCATGCTGCTGGTGAGCGTGCTGGCCTTCGTGGCCTTTTCCGTCATCCCGGGGGACCCCACCAGCTCGGTGCTGGGGATAGAGGCCACCGACGAACAGGTCGCCGCCCTGCGCGCCCGGCTGGGGCTGGACCTGCCGGTGTGGCAGCGATACCTGCGCTGGCTGGCCGCCTTCGTGACCGGGGACTTCGGCCAGTCCTACAAGTTCGGCCTGCCCGTGGCGGAGCTGTTGGCCAGCAGGGCGGAGGTGACGCTGGTGCTGGCGGGGGCGGCGTTCGTCCTCATCGTGGCGATCTCGCTGCCTTTGGGGCTGATCGCCGCCCGGTATGAGGGGGGGATCGTGGACCGGATCGTCACGGTGCTCACCCAGGCCGTCATGTCCGTGCCCAATTTCGTCATGGGGATCGGGCTGATGTACCTGTTCGCCCTGGTGCTGCACCTGTTCGAACCCAAATACGTCCCGTTGTCCGACGGACTGGGGGCCCACCTGCGCTTCATGCTGCTCCCGGCCCTGGCCGTGGCCCTGCCCAAGAGCGCCATGACCGTGAAGATGCTCCGGGGCTCCATCCTGGGCGAGATGGGACAGGACTACATCCGCACCGCCTACAGCAAAGGCCACAGCCGCAGCTCCGCTTTGTGGCGGCACGTGCTGCGCAACGCCATGATCCCCGTGGTCACCTTCCTGGCCATGGCCGTGGGCGACATCATGGCGGGCTCCATCGTGGTGGAGCAGGTGTTCGGCATCCCGGGCCTGGGCCGGATGCTCATCTCGTCCATCGGCACCCGGGACTATCCGGTGGTCCAGGCCATCGTGGTGATGCTGGCGTCGGTGGTGGTGGTGTGCAATTTCCTGGCCGACCTGCTCTACCGGGTGATGGATCCCCGGATCGACGGGAGGTGAGGGCGGTGAGGAGGAAGAACTGGTATCTGATCGTCGGGGCCGTCCTGACGGCGTCCATGCTGGCCTTCACCGCCGTGGGCTTTTTCTGGACCCCCTATGAGCCCTCCGCCATGAGCGCCGCGGACAAATACGCCAAGCCCTGCGCCGCCCACCTGTTCGGCTGCGACCAGCTCGGGCGGGACATCCTCTCCCGCACCCTGGAGGGGGCGGGGGCCACGCTGGCCATCGCCTTGGCGGTGCTGGCGGTGGGGGCCCTGGCCGGGCTGGCGGTAGGCGCGCTGTGCGGCTATCACGGCGGCGCGGCCGACGCCCTCGTCATGCGGCTGTGCGACGCCGTCGCCGCGTTCCCCAGCGTGCTGCTGGCCCTGGTGGTGCTGGCGGTGACCGGGCCGGGGAAGTACAACGTCATCGCCGCTTTGGGGGTGCTGTTCGTCCCCAGCTTCGCCCGATTGGTGCGGGGGGAGTTCCTCAAATACCGGGACCGGGATTTCGTGCGCTCCGCCAAGCTCATAGGCGTGAGCGATTTGCGCATCATCTTCGTCCACATCCTGCCCAATATCTGGCCGGTGCTGCTGTCCGGGCTCACCATCGGCTTCAACAACGCGGTGCTGGCGGAGGCGTCCATGAGCTATCTGGGCATCGGCGTCAGCGCCACGGAGCCCAGCCTGGGCTATCTGCTCAAGGACGCCCAGGGCTATCTGTTCACCGCCCCGTGGTATACCGCGTTCCCGGCGGCGGCGATCGTGCTGCTGATCCTGGGCGTGAGCCTGCTGGGCGAAGGCGTGCGGGAACGTATGGGGGTGGGGACATGATGCTGTCCGTTCGAGACCTGTCGGTGGTGTTCACCGACCGGGGGGAGCCCTTCACCGCCGTGGACCGCTTCTCCCTCCAGATGGACCGGGGAGAGACCGTGGGCGTGGTGGGGGAGTCCGGCTCAGGCAAATCCATGACCGCCCATGCGCTGATGGGGCTGATCCGCCGCTCCCAGGTGGAGGTGACGGGCAGCGCGGTGTTCGAGGGGGCGGACCTGCTGACCCTGCCCCGCAGGGAGCTGCGGCGGTATCAGGGCAAGGAGCTGTCCATCATATTCCAGGAGCCTATGACCAGCCTGGACCCCACCATGCGGGTGGGCAAGCAGGTGGAGGAGTCCCTGGTCATCCACGAGAAGCTCGCTCCAGGGGAGCGCAGGGCCCGGGCGCTGGACGCCATGGCCCTGGCGGGCCTGCCCGATCCGGCGGAGGTATACCGCCGGTATCCCCACCAGCTCTCCGGCGGGATGCGCCAGCGGGCGATGATCGCCGCGGCGCTGGTGCTGCGGCCAAGGCTGCTCATCGCGGACGAGCCCACCACGGCGCTGGACGTGACCGTCCAGGCCCAGATCCTGGAGACGCTGAAGGCCATCAACCGGGAGCAGGGCACCGCCATCCTGTTCATCTCCCACGACCTGGGGGTGGTGAAGGCCCTGTGCGACCGGGTGGTGGTGATGCGCCAGGGGAAGATCGTGGAGGAGGGAGCGGCGGACGAGGTGTTCCACCGGCCCAGGCAGGAGTATACCAAGCTGCTCGTTGCCTCCCGGCCCGCAAGGAAGAAGCTGAGAGGAGGCGGGGGAGATGGCTGAGCCCATCGTGCGGATCCAGGGCCTGAAGAGCTGGTATGGCAAGGGGCGGGAACGCAAGCAGGTGCTTCGCGGCGTGACGCTGGACCTGGCCCCCGGCGAGGTGTTGGGCGTGGTGGGGGAGTCCGGCTCGGGCAAGTCCACCTTGGCCAAATGCGTGCTGGGTATGGTCACCGACATCGAGGGGACGCTCCATGTGGACAGCCAACGCCCCCAGATGGTGTTCCAGGATCCCTATGGTTCTCTGAACCCCGCCAAGACGGTGGGATGGATCCTGGAGGAGCCCCTTCGGGCCATCGGGGTGAGGGACCGGGCGCAGCGCCGCCGCAGGGCGGCCGAGCTGCTGTCCATGGTGGGGCTGGAGGAGGAGCATCTGGGGCGCAGGCCTGCCCAGCTCTCCGGCGGACAGCGCCAGCGGGTGGCCATCGCCGCCGCCTTGATGCAGGGCAGCAAGCTGATCGTACTGGACGAGCCGGTGTCGGCGCTGGACGTGACCCTCCAGGCCCAGATCCTGCGCCTGCTGGCCCAGCTCAAGGAGCAGCTCGGGCTGTCCTATCTGTTCATCTCCCACGACCTGACGGTGGTCTACCAGCTCTGCGACCGGGTGGCGGTGATGACGGGCGGCGAGATCGTGGAGCAGGGCGACGTGGACGAGATCTACGATCGCCCCAAGCATCCTTATACCAAAAAGCTGCTGGAAGCGTCCCTGGCGCTGGACTGAACCCAGGCGCGGGCCCATGAGACAGCTCGAACGGCCCCATCCGGTGGGAAGGCCCTGAGAGGGGCCGGACCGGATGGGGCCGTTGGTCATGGCCGGACATGCCTCGCCTGCGCTACGGGACTATCTCGCCCGGGCCAGCGTGAGCGCGGTGACAGAAGCCGCGCCCGCCCGGCGCAGGGCAGCGGCGCACTCGGACAACGTGGCCCCGCTGGTGGTGACGTCATCGACGAGCAGCACCCGCTTGCCGGACAGGTCCGACTCCGGCAGGGCGCGATACGCCCCGTGGACGTTGGCGCAGCGGGCGGCGTCCGCTCTGAGCTGGGATTGGACGCGGGTGGAGCGTACCTTTTCCAATGCCGGGACCACAGGGAGCCCAGTCAGGTCCCCGATCCGGCGGGCAAGCAGCTCGGCTTGGTCGTAGCCCCGTTCGCGTTTGCGTTTCGGGTGCAGGGGCGTCCAAGTGATGAGATCCACCGGCTGGGCATGGCGGTCGAGGAGGCATTGGGCCATCAAGCTGCCGAACACGCCGGCGTGGACACGGCCGCCGCTGAATTTGTAGCGCCGGATCCCGTCCGGCACTTTGCCGGAATACCACAGCGGGGACAAGCAGGCGTCGCAATGCTCCACCGCTTTGCCGCCCTCATCGGTCCACGGCAGGTCATGCTGGCACAAGATGCACAGGCCGTCCTCGTCACGTTCCAGGATGCGGCCGCAAAAGGGACATTTGGGTGGGTAGAGCAGGTCCAGGAGCAGGCGAAAGACCTCACTCGTTCGCGGGCATGTCGATGGGGCCATGTTCTTTTTCGAAGCGGCGGACACAGTCCTGCATGAGGTGGACCATCTGCCATGTCAGCGATCGTCCTTCGTATTCTGCGATGTACACCATCTTACTGTGGAGTTCGTTGTCGATGCGAAAACCGACGTGTTTTTCCCGCTTCATCGAGCATCAGATCCTTTCCTAATGATCTATTGATGACATGTTAACCTATGGGGCTCGCCATCAGTATACCCGCAAACTTGAAATAAGTCTATATTTTTGACACGGACCGCGATCTGACCAAAGCGTGCGGGACATATGCCGGGCAAAACGCTCACGAGGTATAAGGATTGGAATATTTGCCCAAACTTGGCATAGAGTCTTGACAAGAGGGCTTCGGCCCGCTCAGTGAAAGGAAGGTGGAGCCTATGGCAGAAGCGGTCCGGACCAGCCGCCGGAAAGCGGCGGAACGCCGGGAGGAGGAACGCCGGCAGTTGATGGAAGGGATGCGCCAGACCCGCAGCCAGCTCAATTTTGCGTATGCGCAGTTCAACGCATACAGCGATCCCGATCTGGTGGACGCCTGCGTCTACGAGATCAATTCCCTGCAGAGCCGGTACTCCTATTTGGTGCGTCAGGTGAAGCTGCTGGACGCCCAGGAGGGAGCCGTGTGATCGGCTGGTACTGGTGGGCGGCGGCGATCGGGCTGGTGGTGGTATTGGCCCTGTGCCGCCGCCCCCTGGGCGCTCTGTGCCGGCTGCTGGTCCGTTCCGGGCTGGGGCTGGTGTTCCTGTGGGTGTTCCAGGGGTTCGGGGCGCTGCTGGGCGTGGAGCTGGGGGTCAACCTGCTCAACGGCCTGGTGTTGGGCGCGCTGGGGCTGCCTGGCTTCGCCCTGCTGCTCATGGCCCAGTGGGCCGGGAGATGAGGACCGTCCGGGAGACCGGGCGGTCTTTTTTTCATGCTCCTGCAAAATTTTGATATCGTGCCACATTTTACTGTTGGAATCCTTGGGGCAGTTGTGGTATAATAGCCACGCAGGCTATCGTTTTCGTTTTTGGAGGCATCACAGCGGCGCCGCCGCCCCGATGCAGGATGGCCCGCAGACGAGATGCGATCGACATCATGTGCCCGCAGCGGAGCATGATGATATCACGATATAGCGCCCGTGCGCAGCGCGTGGCCGCCTGGAGGGATCATCGAATGGGCGGACGGAAGAACCAATATGGTTATCGGGAGTACCGGGGCCGGGGCGGAGGCCGGGCCAGGATGGTGCTGTTGTTCATCATCGCCTTGCTGGCCGTGCTGCTGGTGGCCGGCGTGGCATTCATGACGTTCATGGGCCAGTATCTGGAGTATACGCCCACCGGCGTGAAGATCAACTGGCCTTGGATCGACGAGGAGAGCGTCGGGCCGCCGCCGATCGCCTCCGACCCGCTGGTGGTGGTCAGCGACCCGCCGGAGCTCATCGTGGAATCCACCCAGCCCACCAGCGAGCCCACGCCCTCCCCGTCTCCCACGCCCACGCCGGAGCCCCAGTACGACGCCATCGGCGCGGTGACGGTGAGCGTGGCGCAGCTCCGGGGCGGCTCCGCCGCTCAGACGGTGGCCGATGCCGGAGGCACGGCTATGGTGGTGGAGATGAAGGACATCAACGGCAAGCTGGCGTGGCAGTCCAAAGCGCCGCTGGCGGCCACGTTGGGGACCAACGCCGCGGACGATGTCGCCGCCCAGGCGGTGCGGGACCTGGCGCAGTCCGGCGAGCTGTACCTGGTGGCCCGGGTGCAGTGCTTCCGCGATCCGATCCTGGCCAGGAAATGGGTGGGCTCGCTCATGACCCGGGGCGGGAACCTGTGGCACGACACCCAGGGGCTGGGCTGGACCAGTCCAGCCAGCCAGCAGGCGGTGGACTATCTGTCCGCGCTGTGCCTGGAGCTGGCGGACATGGGCTTCGACGAGATCGTGCTGGACAGCGCGGCCTATCCCGAGACCGGTGAGGTGAAGGTGCTGGCCGTCAGCGAGAACCGCCCGGAGGACCGCACGGTCCCGGTGGCCGCTTTCTGGCAGCGCTTGTCCGAGGAACTGGAGGAAAAAGGGGTCGCGCTGTCGATCCAGGTCAGCGAAGACGCCCTGCGGGGAGACGACGGCCTGAGCGGGGCCACCGCAGACAGCCTGGCCCAGTACGCCGCACGGGTGTGGCTGCCCGCCCCGGTGAAGGGCACCGATTACGCCGCTCTGCTCACCGCCGCGGGGATGGAGGACACCACGGCCCGGGTGGTGGTCCGCAACGCGTTCACCAGCGCCGGGAGTTGGTACAAATAAGACGGGACGGCAGTCCCGCCAGCGAGAAAGGAGCGACCATGCCGCAGGAACTTCGCCCGCGCAAGGCCGTGCCCGCCTATGAGGGCACTCTGCGCAGCCACATGATCATGATCCCCACCTGCATCTCCGAATGCTCCGGCATCCGGGTGTTCGGGCGGAGGATCAAGTCCCTGGCTTTCACCACCGACGTGGCCATCATCCGCAACATCAACGCCGACGCCATCATCGCCGTCTATCCCTTCACCCCGCAGCCCGCGATCCACCGGGCCGTCATGCAGGCGGCGGACATGCCGGTGTTCACCGGCGTGGGGGGCGGCGTCACCCGCGGGATGCGGGTGGTCAACCTGGCCAACGACGCGGAACACGAGGGCGCGTTCGGCGTAGTGGTCAACGCCCCGACCAGCAATGAGGTGGTGCATATGCTCAAGCAGGTGCTGGACATCCCGGTGGTGGTGACCGTGGTGTCGGGAAAGACCGATGTCGCGGCCCGTTTGGAGGCCGGGGCGGACATCCTGAACATCTCCGGGGCGCAGAACACGCCGGATATCGTGCGGCATATCAGAGGACGCTTCCCGGACGTGCCCATCATCGCCACAGGCGGCCCCACCGACGAGACCATCCTGGAGACGATCCATGCGGGAGCCAACGCCATTACATACACGCCTCCCACCAACGGGGAACTGTTCGCCCGGTCCATGGCCCGCTACCGCCAGGAGCTGGACGACGAGCCGCTCCCGGGCCCCAGGTGAGGAGCAAGATCCCAGACAAGACACCGGACACCGGCTTTTTAGGCCGGCATCCGGTGTTTTTTCGTTCAGAACCTCGCGGCATAAAAAAACTTTCTCCGCCCCCTTGACAATGGGATCGATTTGCGCTAATATTTGAGCAGATGTTCATATATCGAAATGAAAGGGGCGTTCCTATGACCAGCGATCAGGAGGTCGAACGCTGCGGCTGTCTGTTCGTCCACCAGCCCACAGTGGACCATGTGCTGGACGAGATGCCCGGGGACGAGACGCTGTACGACCTGGCCGAGCTGTTCAAGGTGTTCGGCGACTCCACCCGGATCAAGATCCTGTACGCCTTGTTCGAGGCGGAGCTGTGCGTGTGTGACATCGCCCAGCTCCTGGGCCTCACGCAATCCGCAGTGTCGCATCAACTGCGGGTGCTGAAGAACAGCCGGCTGGTGAAGTTCCGCCGGGAGGGCAAGACCGTGTTCTACTCCCTGGCCGACGATCACGTGCGCAAGATCATCGCCCAGGGCATGGAGCATATCGATGAATAAAGGGAGGTACGTATCATGAAAAAAACATTCAAGCTCATCGACCTGGACTGTGCCAACTGCGCGGCCAAGATGGAGGACGCCATCAACAAGCTCCCCGGTGTCACCAGCGCCACGGTCAGCTTCCTCACGCAGAAGATGACCATCGAAGCGGACGATGTGGACGCGGTGATGAAGGACGTTGTGAAGTGCTGCCGCAAGGTGGAGCCTGACTGCCAGATCGTGCTGTGAGCGCCGCCTTTTGGGACCGGTTGGCCCGGTTCTATGACCTCACCCACTGGAGCAACGGGAAGGTGGATGCCGCAGCCGCGGCCCGGGTGGCGGAGCTGGTCCCCGCCGGGGCAAAGGTGCTGGAGTGCGCCGCCGGGACAGGGGCTTTCTCCCTGGCGGCAGCGGAGCGGGCGGGGTCGGTGCTGTGCACCGATCTTTCCCAGGCCATGCTGGAGCAGGCCGCCAAAAAAGCAGCGAAACGGGGCCTTTCCGACATCACGTTCGCCCGGCGCGACCTGCTGGCCCTGCCCGATCCGGACGGGACCTTCGACGTAGTCATCGCCGCCAACGTGCTCCACCTGCTGCCGGAGCCGGAAAAGGCCGTCCGGGAGCTGTGGCGGGTCGCTGCGCCCGGCGGGCGGCTCATCCTGCCCACCTATCTCCAGGGCAAGGTGGGGGCGGCCTACGGGACGATGATCAAGATCTATCAGGGCGTGGGCTTCCACTATGAACACGCCTTCACGCCGGAGAGCTATCGGGCGTTCCTGGAGAGCCTGGGACTGGGCCGGGTGACGGTGGAGGTGGTCCACGGCCGTCTGCCCGAGGGCATCGGGGTGCTGGAAAAGCCCATAGAGTGATATAGGAGTTGTTTCGCATGACAAGGAAGCAAAAAAAGACGCTCGTCCGCATCATCGTGGCGGCGGTGCTGCTGATCGTGGTGACGGTGCTGCCCGAGATCCCGATGCCCGTCTATGTCCCCCTGCTGAGCGAGGAAGCGGCGGGCGGTCCTTCGGGGTGGGCATTGGCCCGGTGGCCGCTGTACCTCGTCCCCTACCTCATCATCGGCTGGGACATCCTGTGGAAAGCCGTCCGCAACATCGGCCACGGACAGGTGTTTGACGAGAACTTCCTCATGTGCGTGGCCACCGTCGGCGCGCTGGTGCTGGGAGAGAACGCCGAGGCCGTGGGCGTCATGCTGTTCTATCAGGTGGGCGAGCTGTTCCAGAGCTACGCCGTGGGCAAGTCCCGGCGGTCCATCGCCCAGCTCATGGACATCCGCCCCGACAGCGCCAATGTGGAGCGGGACGGGCAGATCCTTGAGGTGGACCCGGACGAGGTGGCGGTGGGTGAGATCGTCGTCATCCGCCCCGGGGAGAAGATCCCTCTGGACGGCGTGGTCATAGAGGGCTCCTCCGCTCTGGACACCGCCGCGCTCACCGGCGAATCCGTCCCCCGGGACGTGGAGGTGGGGGGCGAGCTGCTGTCCGGCTGCGTCAACCTTACCGGACTGCTGAAGGCGCGCGTCACCAAGCCCTTCGGCCAGTCCACCGTGGCCAAGATCCTGGACCTGGTGGAGAACGCCTCCTCCAAGAAGGCCAAGGCGGAGAACTTCATCACCCGCTTCGCCAAATACTACACCCCCGCTGTGGTGCTCGCGGCCCTGGCCCTGGCGATCGTCCCCTCCCTGATCGACGGGAGATGGGGCGTATGGACCCACCGGGCCCTCACGTTTCTGGTCATCTCCTGTCCCTGCGCCCTGGTCATCTCCATCCCCCTGTCCTTCTTTGGCGGCATCGGCGGGGCCTCCGCCCAGGGCATCCTGGTCAAAGGCGGGAACTACCTGGAGCTGCTGGCCAAGACGGAGGCCGTGGTGTTCGATAAGACCGGCACCCTCACCCAAGGCGTGTTCGAGCTGTCCGCCCTTTGCCCCGCCCCCGGCGTGAGCGAGCAGGAGCTGCTGGAGAGCGCGGCCCTGGCCGAACAGCACTCCGGCCATCCCATCGCCCTGTCCCTGCGGCGTGCGTTGGGCGCAGAGGCAGGCTCCGGCAGGGTGACCGATGTGCAGGAGGTCCCCGGCCATGGCGTGTCCGCCCTGGTGGACGGGCGGCGTGTGCTGGCGGGCAACGAGAAGCTCATGGCCCGGGAGGGCGTGGAGGTCCTGCCCTGCGGGCAGGTGGGCACCGTGGTCCATGTGGCCCGGGAGGGCCGGTATCTCGGGTGCGCCGTCATCGCCGACCAGATCAAAGACACCGCTCCCGGCGCCATACAGGCGCTGAAAGCCCGGGGCATCCGCACCGTCATGCTCACCGGGGACAGCCAGGCGGTGGGCGAGGCCGTGGCTGCCCGGCTCGGGCTGGACGAGGTCCATGCCCAGCTCCTTCCCGGGGACAAGGTGGAGCGGCTGGAAGAACTCCTCGCGGGCAAGAGCGACAAGGGCGTGCTGGCCTATGTGGGGGACGGGGTGAACGACGCGCCCGTGCTCAGTCGGGCCGATGTGGGCATCGCCATGGGGGCCATGGGCTCCGACGCGGCCATCGAGGCGGCGGACGTGGTGCTCATGGACGACGATCCGGCCAAGCTCATCCAGGCTATGGACACCGCCCGCAAGTGCCTGCGCATCGTGCGGGAGAACATCGTGTTCGCTTTGGGCGTGAAGGGCCTGTGCCTCGTCCTGGGCGCGTTCGGCATGGCCTCCATGTGGGAGGCGGTGTTCGCCGACGTGGGCGTGGCCGTCATCGCCATCCTCAACGCCACGAGGATGCTGAGGAAATGAGCGGCTCGGCCCGGATCGGGCCGTTTCAGTGAAAAAATACGCAAAGCCCCCCGGCTCGGGGGGCTTTTTTGGCCCTTATGGTCATTGACAGATGAGAGGGAGCAACATATAATGTACAATACGCTAAAGTATTGAGATCTTAAAGTCATCCAAGGAGGAAGAGACCATGGGAACTGAGCGCGTCTACAATTTCTCTGCCGGTCCGTCCATGCTGCCTTTGGAGGTGCTGGAGCGGGCAGGGGCCGAGATCACCGATCATCAGGGCTCCGGCATGTCCGTGATGGAGATGAGCCACCGCTCCAAGGCGTTCGACAAGATCTTCCAGGACACCAAGGCCGATTTCATCCGGCTGTTCCATGTGCCCGACAGTCATAAGGTGCTGTTCTTGCAGGGAGGCGCGTCCAGCCAGTTCTCCATGGCGCCCCTGAACCTCATCGGCAGGACCGGGAAAGCGGACTACGCCATCACCGGCAACTTCTCCAATGTGGCCTATAAAGAGGCGAAAAAGTACGGCCAGATCCGTGTCGCGGCGTCCAGCGAGGATAGGGACCACACCTACATCCCCACTCAGGAGGAGTTGTCGCTGGATCCGGAGGCCAGCTATTTCTATTACTGCGCCAACAACACCATCTACGGCACCGAATGGCAGTATGTGCCCGACACCGGGGACGTGCCCATCGTGTGCGACATGTCCTCCAACTTCCTGTCCCGGCCGGTGGACGTGTCCAAATACGGGATCATCTTCGGCGGCGCCCAGAAGAACCTGGCCCCGGCGGGCCTCACCATCGCCATCGTTCGGGAGGACCTGGCGGGCCATGCGCTCCCCTACACCCCGCTGATGATGGACTACAAGACCATGATCGACAAGGACTCCATGTACAACACCCCGCCCTGCTGGTGCATCTATATGCTGGGCCTGGTGCTGGAGTGGCTGGACTCCAAAGGCGGCGTGGAAGGGATGGAGAAGATCAAGCACAGGAAAGCGCAGATGCTCTACGATGTGCTGGACGGCTCCAAGCTGTTCACCTGCCCGGCCGAGAAGGGGTCCCGGTCCGACATGAACGTCACCTTCCGTTCGGTGAGCAAGGAGCTGGACGCCAAGTTCGTGGAGCAGGCCACCGCCGCCGGCTTCACCAATCTGAAGGGCCACCGCAACGTGGGCGGTATGCGGGCGTCCATCTACAACGCCATGCCCATGGAGGGCGTGGAGAAGCTGGCGGACTTCATCCGGAAGTTCGATCAGGACAACTGACCCGCTGCCCGGGCGGCATCCTTCCCACCGGGCCCGGCCCGTTGGGCGTCCGTATTTCAAATCGAGGTGAGGACCATGTTTCAGATCAAGACCATGAACAAGATCGCGGCGGTGGGGCTGGAGCGCCTGCCCGCCGGTGAGTATACCGTAGGCGACAGCGTGGAGGGCGAGGACGCCATCCTGGTGCGCTCCGCGAAGCTCCACGACTACGACTTCCCCGCCAGCCTGTGGGCCATCGCCCGGGCGGGGGCGGGGGTGAACAATATCCCCATCGACCGCTGCTCCGAGGCGGGGATCGTGGTGTTCAATACCCCGGGAGCCAACGCCAACGCGGTGAAGGAGCTGGTGATGTGCGCCATGTTCCTGGCCTCCCGGGACGTGATCGGCGGCGCGCAGTGGGTGAAGGAGCAGGCCGGCACCCCGGGCGTGGACGTGGCCGCGGCAGTGGAGAAGGGCAAGTCCGCTTTCGTGGGCCCCGAGGTGTACCGCAAGACCCTGGGCGTGGTGGGCCTGGGCGCCATCGGCGCACTGGTGGCCAATATCGCGTTGTCCCTGGGCATGGAGGTGTACGGCTATGACCCCTACCTGTCGGTGGACGCCGCCCTGCGGTTGGACCGGCACGTCAAGGTGGTGAAGGAGCTGGATACGCTGTATGCCAACTCCGACTATATCACCCTCCATCTGCCCTACATGGACGCCACCAAGGACACGGTGAACGCCGCGTCCATCGCCAAGATGAAGGACGGCGTGCGCATCATCAACATGGCCCGGGGCGGGCTGGTGAACGATGCGGATATGATCCAGGCCCTGGGCGCGGGCAAGATCGCCCGCTATGTCACCGACTTCCCGGACAACGAGATCGCGCTGGTCCCCGGCGTGGTGGCCATCCCCCATCTGGGCGCGTCCACCCCGGAGAGCGAGGACAACTGCGCCGTCATGGCGGCCGACCAGCTCAAGGACTTTTTGGAGAACGGGAACATCAAGAATTCCGTGAACTTCCCCAACGTGATCATGGAGCGCTCCGGGGTGCAGCGTCTGTGCGTCATCCACCGCAACGTGCCGGCGGTGATCGCCCAGATCACCACCCAGCTCTCCGCCGACGGGGTGAACGTGGAGAACATGACGAACAAGTCCAAAGGGGAGTACGCATACACCATGGTGGATGCGGGCTCTATAGTGGACGAGAAGGTCATCGAGGACATCCGGGCGGTGCCCGGCATCATCCGGATGCGGGTGATCTGAACCGAGGACGAGACGACAGGACCGCCCCGCGCCATAGGCGCGGGGCGGTCCTCTATACAGGGCTCGGCAGAGGGCTGGAAAGGCAGGCCTGCCGTATACAGCATGCCTGCCTTCATTTCGCATCTGCAATACGGATAGTCCCCGACGGCTGCGCCCGCTTGACTTTCCCGGCCGGCGGCGTTAAAATAGGAGGAAACTTCAAGTAAAGGAAATGATTTCCCAATGGCAAAAATCGACATCGTGTCAGGCTTTTTAGGGGCGGGCAAGACCACGCTCATCAAGAAACTGCTGGAAGAGGCGTACCAGGGGGAGAAGCTGGTGCTCATCGAGAACGAGTTCGGCGAGATCAGCGTGGACGGGGGCTTTTTGAAGGACACCGGCGTGGAGATCTCCGAGATGTCCTCCGGCTGCATCTGCTGTTCGCTGGTGGGGGACTTTGGCAAGGCGCTGCGGGAGGTGGAGGAGCGTTTCCACCCTGACCGCATCCTCATCGAGCCCTCCGGGGTGGGCAAGCTGTCCGACATCGTGACGGCGGTGCAGGACACCGCCAAGGATCTCCCCGCACTGGAGCTGAACTGCTTCGTCACTGTGGCCGACGCCTCCAAGGTGAAGCTGTATATGAAGAACTTCGGCGAGTTCTATAACGATCAGGTGGAGAGCGCGGGGACCATCATCCTCTCCCGCACCCAGGATCTGCCTCAGGAGAAGCTGGAGGCGGCGGTGGCGCTGCTGCGCGCCAAGAACCCCGGCGCGGCGATCCTCACCACGCCCTGGAGCCAGCTCGACGGGAAGGCCATCCTGTCCGCCATCGAAAAGACCTCCTTGGAGGAGGAGCTGCTGGCCCATATCCGGGCCGAGCACAAGGCGGAGGAGGCCGCCCACGCCCATCACCACCACCATGGGCATGAGGAGCATCACCACGGCCATGAGGAGCACTGCTGCTGCCATGGCGAGCACCATCACGATCATGACGGCGCTCACCATGGACACGACCATGAGCATGGATGCCATGAGCACCACGACCACGATCATCACGACCATGCGGAGGAGTGCGCCTGCGGCTGTCACGGCCACGAGCATCACCACCATCATCACGCCGACGAGGTGTTCGCAAGCTGGGGCAGGGAGACGGTCAAGCCCTTCGCCAAGGAAGAGCTGGAGCGCATCCTCGCTGAGCTGGACACGGGGGAGTGCGGCGCCATACTCCGGGCAAAGGGCATCGTGGCCGCGCAGGACGGTACGTGGCTCCATTTCGACTATGTGCCCGAGGAGCACCAGGTGCGCACCGGTCCGGCGGACTATACCGGGCGGCTGTGCGTGATCGGCGCTGGGCTGAAAGAGGAGAAGCTGTCGGCCCTGTTCGGCCTGTAAAGGGGCGGGTGGAGCATGGATATCCCTGTATACCTGTTCGCCGGTTTCCTGGAAAGCGGCAAGACCACCTTCATCAACGGGATCTTGCAGGACGGTTTCGCCCGGGACGCCCGCACGCTGCTGATCTGCTGTGAGGAGGGCGCGGAGGAGTACGACCCCAAGGTCCTGCGCAACGTCACGGTGGTGACGGTGGAGGAAGAGGCGGAGCTGACCCGGGCTTTCCTCAAGCAGTGTGAGAAAAAGTACCGCCCCGCCCAGGTGCTCATCGAGTTCAACGGGATGTGGTCTTTGCAGGAGCTCTACCAGCACACGCTGCCGGACGACTGGGTGCTGTACCAGGTCATGACCATGGTGGAGGCCGCCACCTTCGAGACATATGCCAAGAACCTGGGGCAGATGATGATGGAGAAGATCGTCAACGCGGACATGATCGTGTTCAACCGCTGCGACGAGGCCCTGCGCACCTCCCTGCGCCAGCGCAACCTGCGCATGGTGAACCGCCGGGCCAACATCTATTTGGAGAACATCGACGGCACCAGCGAGGATTACGCGGACGATACCGTCTGCCCCTTCGATCTGGAGCAGGACATCATCGAGATCCCCGACGACGATTTCGGCATATGGTACGTGGACGTGATGGAGCACCCGGAGCGGTATGAAGGGAAGGCCATCCGGGCCAAGGCGGTGATGTGCCGCCTGCCCCAGTACCCCACGGACATGGTGCTGGGCAGGTTCGCCATGACCTGCTGTGAGAACGACATCACGTTCCTGGGCCTCGTGGCCCGGGGAGAGGGCTTCGCCGCCTTCGAAGACCGCTCCTGGGCGCAGGTGGCCGGTGTGGTCCGGCTGGAGAGCCACAGGGCGTATGACGGTGAGACAGGGCCGGTGCTCCATGTCACCGCCGTGAGCCCCACCGACGGACCGAAGCAGGAAGTGCTGACGTTTTGAACCGCATGAGACAGGCCCCGCGCCCATGGGCGCGGGGCCTGTTCGCCGATATGGGACATGAAGGGCCCCTGCTGCGCATAAAGTGTAGGGATATCGTGGATCGGAGGGGTCAGACATGAAAGGGACCAAGATCATTTACCTGCATCGAAAGCTCATCGCCGCCGGGGCCTGCGCCCTGGCGGCCGTGATGATGTTTTGGGTGGTGAACCATCCGGCGGTGGTGGGGGCTTCGGCGACCACCCGCCAGCTCCCCATCTATTGTGTACAAAAGGACTATAAAGTGCTCTCCATCAGCTTCGACGCCGCCTGGGGGAACGAGGACACTCAGCAGCTCATCGACATCCTGGAGAAATACAAGGTGAAGGCCACCTTCTTCGTGGTGGGGGAATGGGTGGACAAATACCCGGAGTCGGTGAAGGCGCTGGCCGACGCGGGCCACGAGGTGATGAGCCACTCCAACACCCACGCCCATTTCAACAGCCTGTCCACCCAGGAGATCGTGGACGATCTGGCCGCCTGCGGGGACAAGATCGAATCGGTGACAGGGGTGCAGCCCACGCTGTTCCGCTGCCCGTATGGCGAGTACGACGACCATGTGATCAACGCCGTGCGCTCCGTGGGCATCGAGCCGATCCAATGGGACGTGGACAGTCTGGACTGGAAGGATCTGTCCGCGGCGGACATCACCAAGCGGGTGACGTCCAAGGTGCAGCCGGGGTCCATCGTGCTGTTCCACAACGCCGCCCTGCACACGCCCGAGGCCCTGCCCGGCATCATCGAGACGCTGCTCCAGGACGGCTATACCTTCGTGCCCATCTCTCAGCTCATCCTGCCGGGGACGTGCGACCAGGACTATACCATCGATCACACCGGACGGCAGCTCCCCGGCGGGGCGTGACCGCTCGTGCTGCGGCAGGGACGGCTCGAGTGCGTCCCTGCCGTATCGGTGCGGCCCACTTGCAATCTGAGCACACATATCGTATAATATATATGACATAGAGCAGGCGAGGGGGGAGACCATGACGGCGATCTACGGCGTTGTGGGGGAGGACGGCCGGGAGCTGGCCTGGCCGTTGCTGTCGCTGGCGGTGGAGAGGCATTGGGGCTGGACCGCCCTGCCTGCGGTGGGACGCTCCGGCCGTGGGAAGCCTCTGTTCCAGGGGCTGTCTGGCCACTGGTTCTCCCTGTCCCACAGCGGTGGGATCGCTCTGTGCGCGCTGTCCGGCGCCCCGGTGGGCGTGGACGTGGAGCTGGTGCGCCCCCGGCGGGCGGCTCTGCCCGGCTATGTGCTCAGCCAGGAGGAGAAGGCCCGTTTCGACGGGAGCTGGGAGGAGTTCTATCGCCTGTGGACGCTGAAGGAGAGCTGGTGCAAGCGGGAGGACGCGCCTCTATACCCGCCCCGTCAGGTGCGGGTCCCGCCGCCCTGTCCGCACAGGAGCTATCCCGGGGCGGGCTGGCAGGCCGCGGTGTGCTGCTGGGACGAGCCGCCTGCGGACATCGTTTGGTTGGACGCGGAAGAGATCGTTCTTGAGAAGGAGGGTGCTGTATGAGCAAACAGATCGTTACCATCAGCCGGGAATTCGGCTCCGGCGGCCGGTCCGTAGGCAAACGGGTGGCCGAGCTGCTGGACGTGCCTTACTATGACAAGGAGCTGGTGAAACAGGTCGCGGTGGAGACCGGCTTCGACGAGAAGTTCATCGAGCAGGAAGGGGAGTACGCCTCCCCGTGGCAGAGCCTGCTGTCCTACGCTTTCGCCGGGAACGGCCCCCGCCAGCACATGAACGGCCTGTCCACTGCCGATTTCCTCTGGGTCATCCAGTGCCGGGTCATCCTGGAGCTGGCGGACAAGGGCCCCTGCGTGATCGTGGGCCGGTGCGCCGACTACATCCTGCGGGAGCGGACCGATGTGCTCAATGTGTTCATCCATGCGCCGATCCCCTTCCGGGCGGACCGGGTGGTGCGGCTGTATGGAGAGTCGGACGTGGCCCCGGAGAAACGTCTGGAGGAGAAGGACAAGCGCCGCCGGGCCTATTATAAGCACTACGCCGACCGGGAATGGGGCATGGGCCAGAATTATCACCTGTCCCTGGATTCCAGCCTGGTGGGCGTGGAGCGCTGTGCCCAGCTCATCCGGGACGTGGCCCGCGACCCGGAACACTGAAAGACCGCCCTCCCCAACGGGGAGGGCGGTCTTTCAGTGTCGGGCCCGCAGGCTGGTGGGCTCAGCCCACCGGGTCGAAGCGGATGTTTTGGAACGCGAACGCTAAGACCCGGCTGTCCTCGCTCCTTCCCAAGCTTTGAGGTGACACTGCGTCGGGATACTCCAGGTCCAAGATCAGCATCCCGTCTTTGATGCAGCTTTCCGGGACCGTGAAGCGGACCGCCTCTTCCTCTGAGTGCACCTGGGCATCATAGAGCGTCGAGCCGCCGCAGCGGATCGTGAGCGTTTGCGGCGCAGCGTAGATCATCTTGAATCGGAACTCGGCGGTCAGATCGCCGGTGCCCTCCCCTACGTGGAGGAGCATCTGGCTATGTGTGTCGAGAGACCATGTGAAGTCGGTCTCGATGATGGAAGTGCCGAATAGGAAATACCTGCGGCCGTCATCATCATGGGTGAACACGATGTCGCTGCCTAGCTCATGATCGGAACGTTCCTTATCATTTTCGACTGGATAGAATCGTATCTTGTGGAAGCTGAAAGCCAGTTCTCGGGTGTCCTCGCTTCCCGCATACATATACGGCGAGATCGCGTCAGGATACTCCAGATCGAGTGTCAGCTTGCCGTCTTCCATGCAGCTTTTCGGAACGATGAAACGGATGGGTGCTTCTGCCGACCGTATTTCTTGATCGAACAGCGTCAGGCCGCCACAGCGGATCGTGAACCTTTGCGGCGGTGCGTAGACCGCATCGAGGCAGAATTCAGCGATCAGATCGCCGGAGACCGTTCCCAAATTCAACAGCATCTTCCCTTTTTTGTTCAATGACCATGCACTGCCCGTCCCAGCGCCAGAGACCCCGTTTTTGAAATATCGTCTCCCATCGTTTTCGTCATGCGCGTCTGTGAAGGTTATTTCCTCACCGACCTGATACTGATATTGATATTGGGTCCCGTTCGCTGTTTGGCGGGTATAAAAGTCTTCTGGGGTCACCTCCAAAGAATCTGTGTACCATATGTCCCTGGAGTTGTAGCTTCTGTCGGCGGCATTGATCGAATATATCATGAAGCTCCGTTCTCGTGCTTCATCCTCTTCATGATCGAACACGGTGTCCCCGTGGTCGCCGCCGTCGATCAGAGACAAAATGGTCGGGGCAAGATCTGATATGTATGAAACTGGGGCGTGGGACACTGAAAAATCACCAACCGTCTCCTTGCTTTTGATCAATAGGATCGGGTTATAACGGTTTTCCCACCCATGGTCTGCTGTGATCACGATATCTGTTTTATCGTAGATCCCTTCATCTTTCAGAGCTTGGATGAGATTTGCCATGATCCGTATGCTGCCAAGCGTCTGGCGATACATCATTTGGTTGTCGTGGATGTCCTCGACATAATCTATGACGTAGTCTGTGCCGTGATTGGCAACGTCATATGTGATCTCGCTGCCGTTCTCATCGATGGTGTAAGGTGGGTGTACCCCTTTGAAATAATACAGCCGGTATACATTTTCATCCAATGTGGCCGAGATCTTCCCGTCTAATACTTCTTGGTTGAAGATACTGTCTGATGAGGAGAACTCCTCGATGTCCAGCTCCCTCTCTGCGCGCAAGGAATCGATGTCGTCATATGAGAACCAAAAATATTGCTTGAGTATGTGAGGCATATAGCGGAAGGCTGTGACCTTGCTCAGCAGACCTGCCATTTTATGCAAAGGGATGGCGCCAGACCCCATTTCGAGTACGTTCTCGATCACTCTGTCCTGCGTTCCGGAGACGAGCTTCGATTGGATATAATAACGAGTGTCATAGCCGTTCTTCTCCAGGGCAGGGAAAAACTCCGAGTTGCTGTAGATATAGTCTATATTTTCGTCGAAGGGAAGGTCTGCCCGGAGCTGCTCGCCGGTGAGGATAGTCGCGCTGCCTTCTTCGCTATACAAAGAAGTGCCGACTGCGTTGTCGAAGAAAACGAAGTCCTTGAATATCTCCTGTGCGTCGGGCACATCGGCGATCGCTTGTTGGAAATAGCTCGCTTGGAATCCGTCGAACAGCATGACGATGATGTTCTTGTTTTTGGAGAGCTCGAGCATACGCTCATCTCGGGCCACATAATGGTCTTTGCTTTGTGGGAACGTGGTCGTGAGTGCCAAAGTGCCTAAGGTGATACATTGCATCGCCAAGATCCCGATGGCGATCCAGTTGAGGGCCTTCCTCGACCGATCCTTGTCTTTCAGCACGAGGGAGATAGCCACCGGTATCAAGATCGCTGCGGCCCATATCAAAAGATTCAAATAGGGCCATATCCCGTATGAATCCCAGTCGATCGCCGTCCCGTCCATCTGTCCATAATCGATGAACATCCAGTTTCCCTGGATATAAACGGCCATCGCAAGACCAAAGATCGAACTTGTCACGATGATATGGCTTTTTGATGATAATGTGATCAGGGCGAGAACGACTAGGGTACAGAGGAACATGAGCAAGCTGCCTAACAGCAACTCATGGATCTTGAACGGGAAAGAGGCGACGTTGGTCATGTAGATTTCCAGCGGGCCGAACACGCAGAAGGTGAACGCCAGGAAGACCGCCGGTATCGATGCCGCGAGGATCTTGTCCGGCGCGTTCTTTTTTGGAGCTGTCATGTCTCGCGAGCACCTCCCTGCCTCGCGGCTTTCCTCTGCGTTTCCATGAAGGCTGCGAATCCTTGCAGGGCCTTGTCCTTCTCCGCCAAGATCACGTTCTGCCTCCCGCCGATCAGGTCCAGCGGCCACTGCACGCCGATGTCCGGGTCGTCCCACAAGATCCCGTCGTCATATTCTCCATAGAACTTTTCCGCGCATTTGTAAGAGACGATGCTGTGCTCCAGCACCAGGTATCCGTGGGCGCATCCGGCCGGGACGAGGATCTCCGTGCGGCCCTCGCCGGTCAGATCGAAGCTCAGCCATTTTTGGAAGGTGGGGCTGTCCGGCCTGAGATCCACCACCACGTCCCACACATGGCCCCAGATGCAGCGCACCAGCTTGGGCTGCTGCTTTTCCCGCTGGAAGTGCAGCGCGCGGATCGTCCCCTTGTGGCTGGTGGTGTAGAACACTTCCGCCAGGTCGTGATGGATGCCGTTCGCCTCAAAGATCTCTTTGGAATAGTCTTTGGTGAACGAGCCCCGGATATCGTCCGCGTGGAATGGATCGATCTGGATCAGTCCCGGGATCTCGGTCTCTCGAAAGCTGAAACTTTTGGTCATACTGTCTCCTCCTGTTCTTTCCACCACCGCATCGTGCGTCCACAGCCCTCGGCGAAGCCGACCCGTGCCCGGAACCCGGTGTCCGCCTCGGTCCTGCTGCAATCGAAGCTCGCCAGGGGCAGATCGACCCCGGTGAACGGGACGTCGCCGAACCGGAACGTCAGATCCGGCGCGATGGCCTCCTGCATCTCCAGCAGGAACTCCCGCAGCGGACGGGCGCGAGAGCTCCCGATCGTGTACTCGTGGAAGGGCTTCCCCTTCTCGCCGATCAGGCGAAAAGCGGTCGCTACGTCGTCTATGTAGACGAAATCATAGTTTTGGGTCCCTGCCGTGAACTGCGGGGCCTCGCCGCGGATACATTGCCGGATGGTGGTGTTCACCAGGCGCGGGCTGCGTTCCCCGACCCCATAGGCGTTGGTGATCTCCGGCCAGACGAGGTCGATGCCGATCTGTGCCGCCACCGACATGCACATCACATGGGCGATGAGCTTTCCCCCGCCGTAGATATACCCCAGCCCCGGCCGGTTCCCCTGGGTATAGGCCGCCGCCATGGTCTCGTGCTCCATGATGCTGCCCGCGGCGAGGAAACGCCGGCACCCCAGCTCTTTCGCGGCCCGAAGGGCGTCCACCGTCCACTGCGCGTTTTGGAGCTGCAGCGCGGTGTCGGCCCTGGCCGGGCCCGCGCTGCCTGCCCAGGCGAAGTGATAGAAGAGGGTGTAGTCTTTCTCCGGCAGCTTCTGGCTGAGGCGGACCGTGTCCGCCAGATCGCACGGTACGAACTGGACCCGTTCGTCTTTTGGGACGTTCTCAGAGCGTTCCTCCCGATCGATCGCCAGGATCTCGTATCCGTTTCGCAGCAGTTCCCGGGCCACGGCGCTCCCGACGAACCCGTTGGCGCCGGTGATGATAGCAGTTCTCATTTGTGATGATCAGACCTTTCCATCGTACTCCAAGATTTTTGAGACGGACTGCGGCGGGGACTGCGCTGGAGCGGCTCCGAGGGCCGATGCGTCACGGGGCGATCTCGAAGGTCTCCGACCGGATATGCGCCAGGTCCTCAGTGCAGGTCCCCTGGTAGAAATGGACGTTGAAGATCCCGGTGGAGGGGTGGTGGGAGAGCTCAACCCTCACATGCCACGTCGCCTCGTCCGACCGCTCCGCCTCATACCACACCAGATCGTCCTGGCCGTCCTGCTCGCTCCAGGTGGGGAACCACATCCGGGGGTAGTCCCCATGATCGCGGTAATAGATGTCCACATGGTCCCCGTCCCGCTCCACCAGCACGGACGCCTGGGCAAGATCCCTGTTTTTCGACCCCATCAGGTTCAGCAATCGTTCCGTCATCTCGAAAAACACCACGTCCGGTTTCGTGGCATCCAATAGCTCCTGCGTCAGATCGTAGGTCCACAGCCCTGTCAGCTCCGAGCAGTTCTCAGCCAGCAGCCTCGTCATACAGCTATCCAGGAACATGGAGTCGCCCAGCACCAGGAAGGAGGGCCGGGACGGATCGTGGGTGGAATAGCACAGCGTGCGCCTCGCGCCGCTCTGTGCCGCGAGGCGGGAGATGAGCTCGCCTGCCTCGACCGGCTCGGCGGCAGGGTCGTGGACGTCCACTGAGACGGCGGCGTATTCATGATACCGCTCGTCGTCGCCCACGATCATGTTCGTCAGGTCCCGCAGCGTGCGCTCGTCGAGGAAGCTGACGTCCACAGGGCCGGTGTCTACGATCCCCCAGCCGTTCAGGAGGCGGACGATCTCACGGTAGCCGGAATAGACGCCGCGCGCGTTCCAATGCGTGTCTGTCTTATAGTACAAAAGCTCACCGCTCTCCGCCTTCTCCTCCAGCAGTGCCTGCTTGAGCCGGACCACCTTCAGGTCGGAACATGCCTCGAGGTAGTCGGCCAGGATATCCACTGGCGTTTCGCGGACCTCGAAGTCCCCGCGCAGCCGTTCCGGGTAGATGCTGATCTTGCTCGGCGGCAGGACGATCACGTACTCGATCCCCTGTCCGGCCAGCTCCTGGGCGATCCGCTGCTGCACCTGGCAAATGTCTGCCAGGACGCTCTCATCGAAGTTGGGATAGTTCCCCTCGGCGATGGTCAGATTGTCGTCCCCCGTATAGAACAGCCAGCCGTCCTGGCCGGTGAGGACCCTCTCGCTGCCCGAGCTGTGGAACAGATCGTACTGTATCCTCGCGTTCAGCGTGAACATCTCTTCCCGGAAGCCGATGTGGTCGTCGAACCAGCCCTCGAAGCCGGATATGAGGTCCCTGTTCCGGCCGCCGTCCGCGTCGAACAGGGCAGGGAAGGGCTTCAACGTCCGGTTCTCGATCTCGGAGACGACGCCGGGCCTCAGATCGGTGGCCATCAAGGGCACGATCAGCATCGCCATGAATGTGGCGCACAGCGCCAGAGCCGCTTTTTTCTCGAATCTCATAAGATCGCTCCTGACTCAGAACTGGAAGTAGATGAACGGATCGTATGCGCCCGACACGATCCGCAGCGCACACGCCAGCAGGAGCAGCAGCACGGACGCGTACCGCACGACCAGGACGACGTTCCAATCCAGCCTCGCGGCGATCGCCCCCATCATTTTCTGCGGGAACCCGATGGAAAAGAGGATCCCGATCGCGAGCACCGTGAGGGACCAGCCGTCGAGATAGGATGCGGCCGTGTAGCCCGTCCGGACGGATACGATACCGAACATGCTGCCGATGTAGGCGATCGCGTCAGACAGCGTACCGGCGCGGAACAGGACCCAACCCAGGTCCACGACGAGGATCGTATAGCACCAACGCAGGATCGAGCGCGCCGCCGCGTGGCTGGCTGGCTGGCTGGCTGGCTGGCTGGCTGGCTGGCTGGCTGGCTGGCTGG
>CANRXB010000027.1 GCA_947643715.1 uncultured bacterium | reverse complement strand
CGGGTTTCATAACCCCGTCGGTGCCTTTCGCAGAAAGGTGGATTATACCCATGAAAAACGTGATCTTCATTTCCCCCAATTTCCCCACTAATTATTGGCAGTTCTGCCGAGAGCTGAAAAACGATGGGATGAACGTGCTGGGCATCGGGGACGCCCCCTACGACGGGCTCTCCGGCGAGCTGAAGGACAGCCTGACGGAGTACTATAAAGTGAGCAGCCTGGAGAACTATGACGAGGTATACCGTGCCGTGGCGTATCTCATCTTCAGGCATGGCCGGGTGGACTGGCTGGAGTCCAACAACGAATACTGGCTGGAGCGGGACGCCCGGCTGCGCACAGACTTCCATATCACGTCCGGCTTCCAGACCGGCGACATCCCCAGAGCGAAGTATAAATCCAAGATGAAGGAGTTCTACCAGAAGGCGGGCATACCCACCGCCCGCTACCACCTCGTGGACGGCGAGGAAGGCTGCCTGGCCTTCGTCGAAGAGGTGGGATGGCCCGTGGTGGTGAAGCCGGACAACGGCGTGGGCGCTTCCGATACCCATAAGCTGTCGGATCGGGAAGAGCTGCGAGCGTTCCTGGCCAGGCGCATGGAGGGCGTGCCCTATATCATGGAGGAGTTCATCCACGCCGAGGTGAACTCTTACGACGCCATCATCGATTCCAAAGGGGAGCCGATCTTTGAGACGGGCAACGTCACACCCATGTCCATCATGGATATCGTGAACCAGGAGGACAATTCCATCTATTACATCGTCAAAGACCTCCCGGCCGACGTGAAGAAAGCGGGCCGGGACACGGTGAAGAGTTTCGGCGTGAAGAGCCGGTTCGTCCACTTCGAGTTCTTCCGTCTCACCCAGGACCAGGAGGGCATGGGCAAGAAGGGGGACGTGGTGGCCCTGGAGGTGAACATGCGTCCCTGCGGCGGCTTCAGCCCCGACATGATGAACTACGCCAACTCCACCAACGTATATAAGATCTGGGCGGACATGATCGCGTTCGACCACTCTACGCTGGAGGTGGGGGAGCACGCTTTCTGCGCCTATGCCGGCCGCCGGGACGGCAAGGATTTCGCCATGGACCATGATGCGATCATGGAAAAGTACGGCGCGTGCATGAAGATGGTGGACCGTATCCCCGACGTGTTGGCCGACGCCATGGGCAACCAGATGTACATGGCCACGTTCCGCACCAAAAAGGAGCTGGACGCGTTCTATAAGGACGTGCTGAAGCTGAACAAGAAGAAATGAGCGGGAAGATCCCTCGTCCTATCGTTGGGCGCGGGATCTTTTTGTATATATTTTCCTCCGGTGGACACACTAAGAGCACCAATCTCAAGGAGGGATCTATCCATGTCGAACCTGAGCACCAAGGAGCTGTCCGCGTTGGAGGACCAGCTCGGCTTCGAGCGGATGCTGTGCTGCAAGTATCAGGACGCCGCCCAGGCCACTATGGAGACCGAACTGAAGGACACCTATAACCAGTACGCCGCACAGCACAAACAGAACTACGACACGCTGCTGGGCTTTCTGCGGTAAGGAGGACGACCATGAAGGAAAACGAGATCATCACCGACCTGCTGCTCACCGAGAAGAAGATGAGCACCAACTACAACCTGTTCGCCTCCGAGTGTACCAACGTGCAGCTTCGGGACGCTTTCGTCGATATGCTCACCCAGGGGCATAAGACCCAGACCAAGCTGTTCGAGACTGCCAAGCAGAAGGGCTGGTACAAGGTGGAGCAGGCCCAGCCCCAGATGATCGCGCAAGCGGAGCAGAAATTCACCAACCAAGCGCCCACCATCCAGGCGCAGGGGTGAGCCGCTGCGGTGCGGCCGCAAAGAAAATATTAAAATTCCCTAAAGATGTGCCCCCGGTATCTGGCGATGCCGGGGGCGTTGTGCTATGATATCTCCATGCTGGCATCGCGTCCGTTCCGGTGCGAAAACGATTAGTAGACAGGGGAGATGAGTATGGGGACCGCTAATATCCTCGTCGTGGAAGACGATGTGGACATCAACCGCCTGCTGTGTACCATATTGGAGGAGGCGGGCTATTCCTGCCGGGCTGCGTTTTCCGGCAGCGAGGCCCTGCTGTGGGCAGAGAAGTACGAGTACGATCTCATCGTGCTGGACCTGATGCTGCCCGGTGTGACAGGCGAAGAGCTCATCGCCCGCATCCGTCAGGGCAAGACCATGCCCATCATCGTGGCTTCCGCGAAGGTGGGGGTGGCCGACCGGGTGAACGTGCTCAAGCTGGGGGCGGACGATTTCATCCCCAAGCCCTTCGACAATGCCGAGGTGCTGGCCCGTGTGGAGGCGCAGCTCCGCCGCAGCCGGCAGTTCGCCGCGCCAAAGGCGGACGTGCTGTGCGCGGGGCCGCTCACCCTGGACCGGGAGAGCCACTGCGCGGCGGTGGCCGGCGAGGAGCTGCCCCTGACCGGCCGGGAGTTCGACATCCTGGCCCTGCTCATGGCCAATCCACGCCGGGCCTTCTCCCGGGCGCAGATCTATGAGGCCGTCTGGGGGGAGGACTTCATCGGGGACGAGAACACGGTGAACGTCCATGTGAGCAACCTGCGCGCCAAGCTGTCCAAGGCCGACCCGGAGCGGAGCTATATCAAGACGGTGTGGGGCATCGGGTTCAAGCTGGCGGAGCCGGAAGGGTAGGGACGGCGGTATACATATTTAAAGTTTCTTTAGATTTTCTTTGAGGAGTTTTGGCCTTTCGGTGTTATGATATCGCCACATCGAAAGAAAGGCGGGAACGCTATGAACGAAAACGAAGCAGTCCTGGTCACGTATGGCCTTCAGCGGGCCTACGGCTCCTGCATGGCGTTGGACGGCGCGAGCATGATGGTGCGCCGGGGAGACGTCTATGGGCTGGTGGGCCGCAACGGGGCGGGGAAGACCACCCTCATGAGGATGGTCACCGGGCAGTCCGAGCCGAGTGGGGGAGAGATGGAGCTTTTTGGCGCGTCGGGGAAAGACATGCGCTTGCAGCGTTCCCGGACGGGGGCCATGATCGAGACGCCGTCCTTCGCTCCTTTCCTCTCGGCCCGGGAGAACCTGGAGTACTACCGCCTCCAGCGGGGGATCCCCGGCAAGGGCGTGGTGGACGAGGTGCTGGAACAGGTGGATCTGACGGGCGCGGGAAAGAAGAAGTTCAAATCCTTTTCCCTGGGCATGAAGCAGCGGCTGGGGCTGGCCCTGGCGCTGATGAACCATCCGGACCTGCTCATCCTGGACGAACCGATCAACGGCCTGGACCCGGAGGGGGTGGCGGAGTTCCGGCAGATCCTGCGTACGCTCAACCAGGAGCGTCAGACGACCATCCTCATCTCTAGTCATATCCTGTCCGAGCTTTCCAACGTGGCCACCCGGTACGGCTTCATGGAGAAGGGGAAGCTGCTGGAGGAGATCTCCGCCGCAACGCTCCACGACAAATGCCGCACCTGCCTGCGCTTGGAGGTGGACGATCCGGCCAAGGCGGCCGCCGTCCTCCAGAGCGTGCTGGGCACCGACAGGTTCGAGGTGCTCCCCGGCGGCATCATCCAGCTCTATGACTATCTGGACGACCCCAAGCAGGCGTCCTATGCCCTGACACAGAACGGGGTGGCGCTGTTGGCTATGGAGCAGAAGGGCGCGGACCTGGAAGCCTACTTCCTGAGCCTGATCGGAGGTGGCCGCGATGCTTAACTATATCCGAGCTGAGATATACAAGCTGTTGCGCCGGAAATATACCTATATCGCCTTGGGCGTGATGCTGCTGCTGGAGGCCCTTCTGGTGGGTGGCTTCGTGTTCACCAACGCCGGCGGAGGGCACACCGGTTTCTGGGATGGATCTCTGCTGGTGGCGGGTATGGGCGCCGTCGGCTTCTGTGCCTGCATGATCACAGGGGACGTCGTGTTCGCGGGACAGTACAAGAACGCTACATTGAAGAACGAGGTGTCTTTCGGGCTCAGCCGCACCCGCATCTACCTGGGCAAGTTCATCGTCCAGACCCTGCTGTCCATCGTGTACATGGTCGTGATGATCGTGTTCTATGTGGGGAGCTGCTGGCTGTTCTTGTACCAGGATCCCGAGAGCGACCTCAGGGCCCTCCAGATCATCGGCTATTTCCTGGCGGTGGGCTTGCCGCTGTGGATCGGGGGGCAGGCGGTGGCCTGTATGTGCCAGTTCCTGCTCAATGGAGAGATGGCCGCCTCCTTCGCCTATGTGGGGATCGTTTTCGTGCTGGATGGCGTGCTGGACATACTTAGCATGATGAACTACGGCAGCCGCATGGGAGAGGTGCTGGCCACTGTCAAAGTTTACCTCCCCCGGCCTATGCTGGACATGGCCGTTTCTGTGGTGGGCGATTGGACCTTCTTGGGTGAGGCTTGGCTGGTAGGGCTGTTTTGGGTGGCGGTCTGCACCGCCATCGGCCTATCCGGCTTCTATAAAAATAGTATTTGAATTTGAGTTGCCGAAAAGCATTAAACGATGAAAACCGTTGTAAATACTGACTTTTTTGCCTATTAATACACTTGAATACACAACGATTATTGATTTTATGGTGCCCAAATGGTGCCCGTATTTCCTGCGGCAATATAAAATGATACAAGCAGATGTAAAGACAAAAACGATGATAGATAAATTCACAGCTTTGTGCTATTTATCATAGAAATTGATAAATATGAATTTGGAGGAGATTTCATGCACAGATTTGATAATAGTTTCTGGAGTGCATTAGATGCCTTAGTCAGCAAATCAGAAATTATCATAGATAGGCCAAAAGGAACTGCACATCCTAAATATCCTGATTTCATTTATAAAGTCAATTATGGGTATTTGAAAGATACAGCATCCATGGATGGCGCAGGGATAGATGTATGGGTCGGAACGAATGGGAAAAATATAGATGCTATTATGTGTATTGTTGATTTGATGAAAAGGGATTCTGAAATTAAAATACTGATAGGTTGCACGGAAGAAGAAAAGGCTGTTATATACGAAACCCACAATGAAACACAGTACATGAAAGGAATTCTAATTCGTCGATAATTTTATATTTGTGAGTGCATTCCCAACAAGCAAAAATGAAAGACATTTTTACGGAAAGGGTACCCCTTTCCTATGCTTGCTACGGAACATTTCATTTGGTGCGTTGGTGTTTCCTTTGCTTTTCTAAATCGCCCATATTTTGTATGGAATGGGGGCAGGAAAGAAACGGAAGGGAACGGATAGCATTTCTCTTTGAGGTGTTACGCAGTTAAAAGGCGTTTTCACAGGAAAAGGTATAAACACCTTGTCTGCTGATTTTGGTGTCTGCAAAGCCTTTGTTTTCAAGGCTTATAGAACCTCTATTGCGTAACAATGCTGTAAAAACGGGGGGCAGTAACACCGCCTGATATGCCTGGGCATGTCTTATTTGTGGTGCTAAAATGGTGCCCAGCCTTACAAAATTAACCTATGCGGAGATATGACAAGAAAAATGACGATATGCAAAAAAGCCTTATTTTAAGCTGTTTTCAAGATATGGTATAAACAGTTATGAGGGCGTATAAAAAGCTTTTCATCTATCTAATCAATAAAAAAGAGATCAAGTGATGGGACCGGCAGCCGGGCCGAACGGTCCGGCTGCTGGATCTGGATGAGGGACACGGGACCATCGAAGGCAAACGTAGCGTGACAGCGGAGGGGATGTTCGTATGAAGATCGTTTTCATTCTTTTTCTTGTCCTGCTCTACCTGATGTACTTTGGTTGAAGTCGGTGCATGAAAGGGTGGGAGTGCGATGGGCATCTTGGGCCCTATCCTGCTGACCCTGATGGGGCTATGGCTGGTCCGTGGGGATCGGTCCCCTTGGTATGTCAAGGCGATCCTGCTCGGCTTGCTCGCAGTGTTGTTTTTGATCATGTTCGGCTATCTGTGACAGTCGGAAGGGGGGATCTGGGTGGAGCTGGCCATCATGATAGCGCTGGCCCTGTCGTGTGCGTTCCTGGCTGTGCGCCAGTTCGTTTTGGAGCAGGGCCTGCGCCGGGCCGCCCAGCGGATACGGGAACAGGCAGCCAAGCGGACCACTGTCCGGCTGGTCTTGCCGTGCCCCAGCGCCGGGGCGGAGGAGCTGTTGTGTTGCGTCAATGAGCTGTTTGAGCTGCACCAGGAGGAACGGGCGGGCTACCGCAGGAAGGAGCAGGCCCTGCGGCAGCAGATCGCCAATGTGTCCCACGACCTGCGCACGCCGCTGACTTCGATCTTGGGCTATCTGCAGCTTTTGGAGGGAGACGGCCTGACGCCGGAAAAGCGGCAGGAGTATCTCACGGTGATCGAAGGGCGGGCCCGCACATTGCAGATCTTCATCGCGTCCTTTTACGACCTGTCCCGCATCGAAGGGGGCGAGCTGCCCTTGGAGCGGGAAAAGGTGGACCTGGCCCGGGCGCTGTCGGACCAGCTCGCCTCGGCATATGAGCAGATCGAGGGAGCGGGGCTGGCCATGGAGGTGGACATCGCCGCGGACCTGCCGTCAGTGTGGGCGGATCGGGGGGCGGTGGCCCGCATATTCTCCAACCTGCTCACCAACGCCCTGCGCCATGGGACCGATACGTTGTCCATCCGGCTGTATCGGGACGGGGAGCGGATCGTGTCCGCGTTCTCCAACCAGGCGGAGGATCTCACCCCCGAGGACGCGGCCCATGTGTTCGAACGGTTCTACACCGCCGACAAGATGCGCACTGGGCAGTCCACCGGTCTGGGGCTGGCCATCGTCAAGGCGCTGGCGGAGCGCATGGGCCATGACGCCTGCGCTTGCTGGAAGGATGGAGTGTTCACCGTCGAGGTGCGGTGGATCGTCTAAAAAGCGGCGGATCTGTCGAAATCGATAAAACGTTAAAGGGCCGGCGCTTTACGCCGGCCCTTGTTTATGGTATGATATGCCATGCCGGACGCAGCGCCGATCCATGCCTGCGCTGGGACTACGATAGGAAGGGGCCGGTGTCTATGGCTCAGCAACAGGCACGATATCAGACTTCTCCTCCCGAGAAGAAGGGGGACAGCACGCCTCCCAAGCAGGAGGAACGGGCTGCCCGCACTTCCCGGGTGCCGGAGCGCATCTTCCCGGACCCGGAGACGGGCCTCACCGCTGCGCAGGCGGCGGAGCTGCTGGAGCAGGGCCTGGGGAACGAGACAACGGCGTCCAACGCAAAGACCACCGCGCAGATCGTCCGGGAGAACACGCTCACCTTCTTCAACCTGGTGTTCGTGGTCCTGGCGGTGATGCTGGTGATCTCGGGCCATTTCAAGGACATGATGTTCCTGGGCATCGCCATCATCAATTCCGTCATCGGCATCGTCCAGCAGCTCCGCTCTCGGGCCACGCTGGAAAAGCTCACCCTGCTCAACGAGGCCCGGGTCAAGGTGGTGCGGGATGGGCAGCTCGGCACCGTCCCTCTGCACAAGCTGGTGCGTGAGGACATCGTGGAGCTGGGGGCCGGGGATCAGATCCCCGCCGACGGCCCGGTGATGACGGGACAGGTGACGGTGAACGAGGCGCTCATCACCGGCGAGGCGGATCCCATCACCAAGGACCCTGGGGACGAGCTGCTCAGCGGCAGCTTCGTAGTGTCCGGCAAGTGCCGGGCGCGTTTGGATCGGGTGGGCTCTGCCAGCTATGCCGCCCGGCTGTCCCTGGAGGCCAAGGCCGACCAGGGCGTGGGGCGCTCGGAGATGATGAAGTCATTGGACAAGCTGATCCGGTTCATCGGTATCGCCCTCATCCCCATCGGCGCGGCCTTGTTCTACAATGAGATGATCGTACAGGGGAGCACCTTTACAGAGGCTACGCCGTGGGTGGTGGCAGCTCTGGTGGGGATGATCCCCGAGGGGCTGTACCTGCTCACCAGCGTGGCGCTGGCGGTGTCCGTCATGCGTTTGGCCCAGGGGAACACCCTGGTCCATGAGATGGCGGCGGTGGAGACTCTGGCGAGGGTGGACGTCTTGTGCGTGGACAAGACAGGCACCATCACCCAGCCGGAGATGGCGGTGCGGGAGGTGGTCCCTTTGGACGAGGATCGCTATCCTGCCGCCAAGGTGGAAGAGATCTTCAACGCCTACTACCGGGCCATAGACGCGGACAACGACACGGCCAAGGCCATGGCGGAACGGTTCGGGAAGTCTTCCATCTGGCAGATGGAGCGCACGGTGCCGTTCACCTCGGCACATAAGTGGTCGGCGGTGGTGTTCAAGTCTCATGGCGCATATGTGGTGGGCGCGCCCGAACCCATCATGGGCAAGCGATATGTGGATCTGGAGCATATGGTGGCCCCCTATCAGCAGGAGGGGTGCCGGGTGCTGCTGCTGGCGAGATGCGCCGACGCCCCTACCATGGAGGGCGGATTGACCGGCAGCGTAGAGCCGGTGGCGCTGGCGGTCATCACCAACCCGATCCGGGAGGAAGCGCCCAAGACGTTCCGATACTTTGCCCAGCAGGGAGTGGCGGTGAAGGTCATCTCTGGAGACAATCCGGCAACTGTGTCCGCCGTGGCGATGCAGGCCGGCATCGAGGGGGCGGAGCGTTTCGTGGACGCGGCCACCCTGAAGGGACCTGGGGACTACGACCGGGCGGTGCGGGAGTACACCGTGTTCGGCCGGGTGACTCCGGATCAAAAGCGCAAGCTGGTGAAGGCGCTGCAAAAGGCGGGGCACACCGTGGCCATGACCGGGGACGGCGTGAACGACGTTTTGGCGCTGAAGGACGCGGACTGCGGCATCGCCATGGCTTCCGGCGCAGAGGCGGCGGCCCAGGTGGCCCAGGTGGTGCTGCTGGACTCGAATTTCGCCGCGATGCCCCTGGTGGTGGAGGAGGGCAGGCGGGTCATCAACAACATCCAGCGGGCGGCGGCGCTCTATCTGGTGAAGAACATCATGTCCCTGTTCTTGTCCATCTTCAACCTGTTCGCCGGATTCCCCAATCCCTTCGTGCCCATCCAACTCACCCTCATCAGCGCGTTGACCATCGGAGTGCCCTCCTTCATCTTGGCGTTGGAGCCCAACCGCGAGCTGGTACGGGGCCGGTTCATGACCAATGTGCTCCGCCGTGCGCTGCCCGGTGGGCTGACCAATGTGCTGCTCATCGTAGGCATCGAGCTGTTCACCCTGGCGTTTTCCTTTGAACGGGTCACCTTGTCCACCTTGGCCACCGTGATCATGGGCGAAGTGGGGTTGCTGGTGCTCTACTATATCTCCAAACCGCTGGACTGGAAACGCTGGACCTTGCTGGGGAGCATGGCGGCGGCTTTTGCCATAGCCGTGCTGGGCTTTGGCGGGTTCTTCCAGCTCACGCCTCTCGATTTCCAGGCGGGGCTGGTCATCGTCGTGTTCCTGATGCTCACGCCCTCGGTGATCTATGTGCTGGAGCGTGGGATAGGCTCGGTGGAGCTGCTGGCCGCTCTGCTCAGGAAAAAGCTCGGGAAAGAGGGCACGAAGCGTGCTGTGGCCCGAGAGCGGCGGTCTTGATACCGAAGGAGGATGTGAGATGGAGCGATGTAACTGGGCTGTTTTGGGCTGTGGGACAGCGGCCAACGAGTTCGCCCAGGCGATGGGAAAAGGTGGACGCTGTCCATGGGGGGTGGCGAACCGGACCTATGACAACGCGGTAGCTTTTGCGCAAAGGTATGGCGTCCCCAAGGTCTATCCTGATATCGAGGATGTTTTCCACGACGATGAGGTGGATATCATCTATATCGCCACCCCGCATGATACCCATGCCGACTATCTGACCCGGGCTTTGCGGTGCGGCAAGCATGTGCTGTGCGAAAAGTCCATCACGCTGAACTCGGCAGAGCTGAGCGCTGCCATGGAACTGGCCAGGGAGAAGGGCTTGGTGCTGGCGGAGGCGATGACGCTCTACCATATGCCGCTGTATGAGCGGCTGCACGAGCTCATCCAGAGCGGCGCATTGGGTCCTCTGCGCATGATCCAAGTGAGCTTCGGCAGCTATAAAGGATATGATATGACCAACCGCTTTTTCGATCCGGATCAGGCGGGAGGCGCATTGCTGGACATCGGAGTGTACGCCCTTTCCTTCGCCCGATGGTTCATGAGCGAGAGGCCGGACCGCGTGCTGTCCCAAGTGAAGCTGGCCCCCAGCGGGGTGGATGAGCAGGCGGGGATCTTGCTGATGGACCCATCCCAGGAGATGGCGACGATCACGCTCTCACTCCATGCCAAGCAGCCCAAGCGGGGGGTGGCGGTCTATGACCGAGGCTATATCGAGATATGGGACTACCCTCGGGCGGAAAAAGCGACCATCGTCTATACGCAGGACGGTCGCCGGGAGACGATCGAGGCTGGGAGGACCGCCGACGCTTTGCTCTACGAGATCGAGGACATGGAGCGGGCAGTGTCCAGTGAGGCGGACGGGATGTACCTGGGCCACACCGCCGACGTGATGGACGTCATGACGGCGATCCGCAGAGAATGGGGGCTCGTGTATCCGAAAGAGCGGCCGTGAGGGCGGATGCTCGATCCTGCTGCCTTGAAACAGGCGGGGACACATCATACCAGGTAAAAGCAGGAGGATCGGAGGGCTGAAGGAGGATATACATGAAGGCTTTATACCGCCTCACCATAGTCCTGATCGTTTTGGGGTTCGTAGGGACTGACATATTCCTTGTGCTGGGTCCAGACATCGTGCCCACCCACTACGATTTCGTAGGGGAGGTGGATCGGATGGGCAGCAAGTATGGATATATCCTGTTTCCATTCATTTCAGCGGGAATCGGCGCGATCTTTCTCCTGCTGGCGAAACAGGCTCGGACCAAGAAGTGGGAGAGCCATGCTCTGACTGAAAAGATCTTCCTCGTTACCGCGATCGGCGAAGTGCTGCTGTTCCATGGTAAAGGAGGATCGGCCATGTGGGAGGCTATGTCGTATGCGCAAAGGGCTGCCATCCCTGTCAGGCCCGCCATAGATTGGATACGCTTCCTTTCCTTTCAGATCGGCGTACTGATGATGATCTTGGGCAGCGTCATGCCTGGGGTCCGGAAAAACGCTGTTTGGGGGGTGCGGACCAGATGGAGTATGTCCAGCAACGAGGTCTGGCAGAAAAGTCAACGATTCGGAGGCTTTGCATCGGTGACGGCCGGGGCGCTGTTGGTAGTTGCCGCTGTGTTTTTGGAGGGCGCCAAAAATCTGCTGTTCCAGATCGTCGTTTTAGCGCTGTGGTTGGCCGTATGTATCGCTGCATCCTATCGGTATCATAAAGCGTGGGAGTCCGTATAGGGGAGGGTACCGGGTGACGGCCGTGGTCCGGCTGCTCGGTACGAGGCGATATGGGCATAGGAAAAAGCCTGCCAGTCGGCAGGCTTTTTCCTATGCTGGGAGAGGATCGGCGATCAAAGCTTCAGGGAAGGGGCGGAATACGTCCGGCCCGCCAGTTCGCTGTTGAGCATGTACAAGGCCTTGGCGTCGTCGCCGAACAGCTCCATCTTGGTGATCATGGAGGAGGAGTTCATCTCCTCCTCGCCTTGCTCCTTGATGAACCAGTCCAGGAACTGCACCGTGCGGTGGTCCTTCACGGCCTGGGCCGCGTCATAGATGGCGTCGATGAGGCTGGTGACGTACTGCTCGTGGGCATGGGCGATGGTGAGAGGATCCATCAAGCTCTTGAATTCCTTGTCCGGCTTGGCGATGGCGCCCAGCGTGACGTCCTGGTCGTTGTTGTGCAGGTATTTGTAGATGAGCATGGCGTGATCCTGCTCCTCCTTGGCCTGGATCTCATACCAATTGGCGAAGCCGTCCAGTCCCTTGGAGCTGTAAAAATTGGCCATGTCCAGATACAGATAGGCAGAATAGAACTCCTTGTTGATCTGGTCGTTCAGCAGTTCAGAAACCTTTCGATCCATGATAGAAACACTCCTTATCTAAAATAACTGAGGATATGCGTCATACGAGGCGCTTTCTATCGAGAGTATACCACGTTTTCTCCTGCTGTCAACCGTTTTCCACCGCGTTCGACAGCGTCTGCTCCACTTGGGCGGCGATGTGCAGCATGGCCTCAGGCCCCACCTTCCGCACGGCCCGGTCGTAGGTGTACAGCCCGTTGGTCTCGCCCTCCACGTCGCTGAGTTGGGTGTAGATACACCCGCACAGGCCGTTCGGGATGGAGGGGAGCACCATCCCGTCGTACAAAGCCTGGATGCGCTGGGTGAGCTCCTGGCTGGACCGGGACTGCTCTCCGTAGCCGTAGTTGCGGCGCTCCTGGGTCACATGGCCCGGGACACGGAAGGAGAAGCCGCCGCACTCGCTGAGGAACAGGAACTTTCCGGGCTGGTCCCCCATCAGTACGCGGTCGTTGAAATAGACGTGCTCGCTCTGGACGTCGCTCTCCTCCTGGGCGAACCACCCGGAGGTGCTGATGAAGAAGCGGGAGGGATCCGCGGCTTTGCACATGCGATAGATGCGGTCGGAATCGTATTGGCCCCAGCCCTCGTTGAAGATGGTCCAGCCCACGATGCAGGGATGGTCCGCGAGATGGCCGATGGTGTCCAGGCAGTGCCGCTCGAAGAACGCCTTGCGTTTCTCGCTGCCGCCCGTCCCCAGGTCGCAGCGCTTCTTGCTCAAAAAGGTGGGGATCACAGTGTCTCGGACATAGCGGTATCCGCCCGAGTTCACCATGTCCTGTATCACCAACATGCCCAGTCTGTCGCAGGCGTGATAGAACGCCTCCGGCTCCACCTTGATGTGTTTGCGCAAGGTGTTGAAGCCCAGCTCCTTCATCCGCAGTATGTCCCGCTCGTACTCGTCCGGACTGTGGGGGAGGAACAGGCCGTCCCGGAAATACCCTTGATCCAGGACGCCGTGGAGGAAGATAGGCCGGCCGTTGAGGCAAAGCCGGGTATGTCCGCCGATGTCCTTGGTGGAGATGGTGCGCAGGGCGAAATAGCTCTCCACCTTGTCCGTGGCGGTGGCGATGGTCATGGAGTATAGATAGGGGTCGTCGGGGGTCCAAAGATGGGGATCGGGCACCTCCAGCCGGAGGGGGCCTGTGTTCCCGGCGGCGGTGAGCAGACCTCCTCCTTCCAGGGGGACGGCCACAGCGTACTCCGCCCCGGCGGCGTCCACCTCGATGGTGATGCCGGTGAGGTCGGGGACGATGCGCACACGGGACACCGCGCCTCGGGCCGGGACGGCCTCCAGCCATACCGGCTGCCAGATGCCGGACACCGGGGTATACCACATCCCGTGAGGACGCTTATGCTGTTTGCCGTAAGGGTAATCGTGGGACAGGGAATCTACCGCCTTCACCTCCAGGCGGTTCTCGCCTGGGCACAGGGCAGCGGTGATGTCCGCGAAAAAAGGCAGATATCCTCCTTCGTGACGGGTGATGGCCTTGCCGTTCACACAGATCTCCGCGATCTGGTCCACCGCGCCGAAGTGGATCAGAGCCCGGTGGTTCTTTGGAAGAAAGCCGTCGGGAAGGGTGAACGCCGTTTCATAGCGCAGCACGTCGCCTACGTCGCCGCTCCAGCCGGATAGTGGGGCCTGGGGGGGCCACCAGGGGGTGATGGGCCTGCCGTTCAGCGTCCAGTCCTGATCCAAAACAAAAAAGCTGTCCCGCCGGAGTTGTGGGCGGGGATAGTACCGGGCCCAGCCGTTGCGTTCCATACCCGTTCCTCCCTGTTTGACGGATGTGCCGCTCTGCTTTGCCGGACGATGGCTAGGAAGGAGCGGGACAGCCGTATCGATGTCTCTAATCATACCACCCGGAGGGGAAAAAGACAATCTGTTTTTTGGAGATCTTTCACAGGGCGGCGGTGGATCCGGAGAGGATCGATGTACGAAAAGAGGAGACGGAAGATCCTATGCAAGGATCTTCCGTCTCATACCATGGGATGGATCGAAGTGAGGAGGGCCGGGCGGTCATCTCCGCAGCCGGAACCGCTGGATGGAGTTCTTCAGCTTTTCGGCCTGGCCGTGGAGCTCTTCGGCGGCGGAGGCCGATTCCTGCGCGGTGCCAGCGTTGGTCTGGACCACCGCGGAGATACGCTCCATGCCCTCGGTGAGCTGGCGCAGGGAGGAGGACTGCATCTGAGCGGATTCTGCGATATGCTCCACGATCGCCGCAGACTGCTGGGAGCTGTCCACCACGCCGGAGAGGGCCTGGGTGGTCTCTTTGGACAGGGACGTGCCGTATTGGACGAGCTGGGTCGAGGCTTCGATCAGCTCTGTGATGTTCTTGGCGGATTCGGCGCTCTTGCTGGCCAGGCGCTGGACCTCATCGGCCACGACGGCGAAGCCCTTTCCGGCGGCTCCGGCCCGGGCGGCCTCCACGGAGGCGTTGAGCGCCAGGATGTTGGTCTGGAAGGAGATGTCCTCGATGGCCTTGGTGATGCCGCTGATCTTTTTGGAGGATTCGGAGATGTCTGCGATGGAGGCGGTCAGCGCGTCCATCTTCTGGCTGCACACCTTCAACTGCTCTCCGGCCTTCATGGCGAATTCTCTGGCCTTCCCGGCGTCCTCAGAGGTGAGGCCGACCTGGCCGGAGATGTCCTGGATCCCGGCGAACAGCTCCTCCACGGTGGACGCCTGCTGGACGACGCCGTCGGACAGGGACTGAGCGCCGGCGGCCACCCGGCTGGATTCGTCGGAGACGTTCTGCGCGGTCTGGCCGATGTGATAGAGCGCGTCGTTCAATGCGTCCAGGATCTGCCGCAGCGCGTTCTGTATGGGCAGGAACTCGCCCCGGTAGTCCTTGTCGATGGTCAGGTCCATGTTGCCCTGAGCCATTTGGGCCAGCTTGTTGTCGATGTCGTTGATGTACTGCTTCAGTTCTTTCTTGGTCTCATGGATGGAGGACACCAACATACCGATCTCGGAGGTGTCCGGCGCCCAGGCGAACTCTGCGGACAGGTTCCCTTGGGCGATCTCGCCCATCTGGTCGCGCACCGCGATGACAGGGCGGAGGATCCGTTTGCGGATCGTCAGCATGCTGAACAACTGGAGCACGCCGACGACGACCAGGGCCAAGACCATCAGCATACGGATGATCATCGCGCTCTGCTGAAGGGACTCGACCCGCTTGAGCGTCCGTGCGTCCAGGGCTGTCAGGAACTGCTCCTTCAGAGTGTTGATCTGGGCGATAGAGTTGCTGTACTCCGCGCCGTATACGTAGTCGATGGCGGCCTCCTGCTCTCCGGCCTGGACCTGTTCCATGGCCTGCTCCTCCAACGGGACCAGCCGGTTGGAGATGCTGTTCATGCTGTCGATCATAGCCTGCTCGCTGCTGGTGATGCCGATCTCCTGCATGGCGGCCACGCCCTGATCGCGGTTCTTCAGTTCATTGATCTCTTTCCAGTAATTGTTATAGTGCACCTGGTCGCCCGTGGCGGCGAAAGCCCGGACCTCGTTAGTCAGATAAGAGGAGCCGTTCATGAAGCGGTTGGCATTGTATGTAAGGTCGTACCGCTCTTCGTTGGCTTGGTCCAGGCGGCTGATCACGCTGCTGTAGTTGAATAGCCAGAATACCATGAACACCAAGGCACAGATGGAACCCACATTCAAGATCGTCGTCAATGTGGACTGGTTCATCGCTTTTTTCATGTGTTTCTCCCTCCTGTATGGACGCATACTCCCTCAAAAATATGGGCCCCTCTCTTTGGAACAAAAAGTAAGCATCTATATTTTACAGGATTTGGGCAGAAAATACAATAGGTTCGAAAAAATTTTCTTCTTTTTGTTCGTTGTTCCAGTCCACACCGCAGCACACACGGCTGGAGGCAGAGGGACAGGGGCGGCGCCTGCCGAGAAAGGGAGAAAACCGGCGGATGTCCTTTTGTGCAAAATATGGTGAAACGCATTGACAAACCGTCCTGGTCATGTTACATTTGATATAGTGGATAATGATTCCTATTATCGTCGCATATCACTCAAAGGAGGTCCTCGTATGTTGTTCCAGACCACGCAGGTCCACGAGGAGCTGCGCGCCAAGATCCGTGCCTTTGCCGAGACGGAGGTCAAACCGAATGCCATCGTGATGGATCAGGAGAGCCGTTTCCCTGCCGAAGCCGTGAAGGAACTGGGGAAGATGGGACTGATGGGCATCCCTTACCCGAAAGAATACGGTGGGGCGGGGCTGGACGTGATGAGCTACGCCATCGCGGTGGAGGAGCTGTCCCGGGTGGACGGCGGCACAGGCGTGATCTTGTCTGCCCATGTGTCCTTGGGGACCTGGCCCATCTTCGCCTTCGGCACGGAGGAGCAGAAGAAGAAGTATCTGGTCCCCCTGTGCAAAGGAGAGAAGATCGGCGCGTTCGGCCTCACCGAGCCCAACGCCGGGTCCGATGCCGGCGGCACCGAGACCACGGCCGTGGACAAGGGCGACCATTGGCTGCTCAACGGCCAGAAGATCTTCATCACCAACGGCGGTGTGGCGGACACGTATGTGGTGTTCGCCGTCACCACTCCGGACATCGGCACTCGCGGCATCTCCGCGTTCATCGTGGAGAAGGGGTGGAAGGGCTTCACCTTCGAACCCCACTATGACAAGATGGGCATCCGGTCCTCCGAGACCTGTCAGCTCAACTTCGACGACGTGAAAGTACCCAAGGAGAACCTGCTGGGCAAGGAGGGCCAGGGCTTCAAGATCGCCATGGCCACGTTGGACGGCGGGCGGATCGGCATCGCCTCCCAGGCTCTGGGCATCGCCCAAGGTGCCTACGAGTCTGCGGTGGAGTACGCGAAGGAGCGCGTCCAGTTCGGCAAGCCCATCGGCTTCAACCAGGCGCTGGGCTTCAAGCTGGCGGACATGGCCACCAAGCTGAAGTGCGCCCGGATGCTGGTCTACTCCGCAGCGGAGAAGAAGGAGCTCCACGAGCCGTACAGCGTGGACGCCGCCATGGCCAAGCTGTATGCTTCTGAGATCGCGCTGGAGGTCACCAACGACGCGGTGCAGATCTTCGGCGGCACGGGCTTCCTCAAGGGCATGGACGTGGAGCGGATGTACCGGGACGCCAAGATCACCACCATCTACGAGGGCACCAGCGAGGTGCAGCGCATGGTCATCGCCGCCTCCATCATGGGCAAGCCGCCCAAGAGCGAGGGGGGCAGCGCCAGCCGGGCCAAGAAGCCCGCTCCCATCACCGGAGTGCGCAAGGGCATGATCCTCAAGGAAGGGGACGCGAAGGAACGGGTGGACACGCTGGTGGCCGCACTGAAGAAGGACGGCCACGATTTCACCGTGGGCATCCCCGCAGACACCCCCATCGCCCAGGCGGAGCGTGTGGTCTCCGCAGGGCAGGGCATCGGCGGCCAAGAGAACATGAAGCTCATCGAGGACCTGGCCAAAGCGGCGGGGGCGGCCATCGGCTCCAGCCGGCCTGTGGCGGAGACGCTGAAATATGTCCCCCTGAACCGTTATGTGGGCATGTCCGGCCAGAAGTTCAAAGGCAATCTGTATATCGCCTGTGGGATCTCCGGCGCGGTCCAGCACCTGAAGGGCATCAAGGACGCGTCCACCATCGTGGCCATCAATAAGAGCTCCAACGCCCCCATCTTCAAGAATTGTGATTACGGCATTGTAGGCGACGTGAACGAGATCCTGCCTCTGCTGGCCCAGGCGCTGGGGCTGGAGGACAAACAGCCCGCGCCCCCCATGGTGAAGATGAAGCGGCCTCCCGCGCCCAAGCCCGAGCCGATCGGCAAGCGGTACGTGTGCGGCGGCTGCGGCTACGAGTATGTCCCCGAGCTGGGCGACCCGGATGCGGAGGTGGCCCCCGGCACTTTGTTCGAGAAACTGCCCGAGGGGTGGGTGTGCCCCGAGTGCGCCGAAGGGAAAGAGATGTTCATCGAGGCGTGATCGTGTGCCCGGAGGAAGCGACGGCGGGGACTTCCCAGCCGTCCCTGCCGGGGTCTGTTCGTCCAACATATCTGCCCGGCTGTAGAAGCATTGCGATCGAGAATGTCCGGTATACTTTGACATCGATCGCGACCAGGATCATTTGATAAGGAGGATCGCTTATGTACTGCGTGCGCAGTGTGACCGATAACTTATACTGGGTGGGCGCCAACGACCACCGCCTGCACCTGTTCGAGAACATCCATCCCATCCCCCGGGGCGTGAGCTACAACGCCTATCTGCTGCTGGACAAGTCCACCGTCCTGTTCGACACCGTGGATTGGTCCGCCTGCCGCCAGCTCCTGGAGAACCTGGACCATCTGCTGGGGGACCGTCCGCTGGATTACCTGCTGATCAACCACATGGAGCCCGATCACGGCGCGTCCATCGAGGAGATCCTGATCCGCTGGCCGGAGGTGAAGGTCATCTCCACCCCCAAAGCGTTCATGCTCATGCGCCAGTTCGGCTTCCACATCGACGGCCATGAACTCATCGAGGTGAAGGAGGGGGACACCTTCTCCTTCGGGGATCATACCGTCACCTTCGTGGAGGCTCCCATGGTCCACTGGCCCGAGGCCATGGTCACGTTCGACCTGACCAACGGCGTGCTCTTCGCTGCCGACGCGTTCGGTTCCTTCGGCGCGCTGGACGGCAAGCTGTTCGCCGACGAGGTGGATTTCGACCGGGACTGGATCGACGACGCCCGCCGTTATCTCACCAATATCGTGGGCAAGTATGGCCCTCACGTCCAGCTCCTTCTGAAGAAGGCGGGGGGCATCCTGGACAAGATCAAGTTCATCTGTCCCCTCCACGGTCCCGTATGGCGCAAGGACCTGATGTATTTCGTGGGCAAGTATGACAAGTGGAGCAAGTATGAGCCGGAAGAGCAGGGTGTGATGATCGCCTACGCCTCCATGTACGGCAATACCGAATCCGCCGCTCAGGCCCTGGCCTCCAAGCTGTGTGAGAAGGGCTGCACTAACGTGTGGGTGTACGACGTGTCCAACACCCACGTGTCCCAGCTCGTGAGTGAGTCCTTCCGCCTCAGCCATCTGGTGTTCGCCTCCGTGACCTATAATCTGGGCATCTATCCGGTGATGCACGATTACCTCATGCACCTGAAGGCCCTGAACTTCCAGAACCGCACCTGCGCGATCGTGGAGAACGGCTCTTGGGCGGTGAAATCCGGCGACCTGATCCAAAAGTTCCTGGAGGACGAGATGAAGAACATGACCGTGCTGGGCGACCGGCTCAGCCTGGCTTCTGCGCTCCACCCCGAGAAGGCGCTGGAGCTGGATGCCTTGGCAGACGCCATCATCGAGTCCATGGGGAAGTGAAAGGGCCGTCCTTTCGCGACGGCAGGAGCTCTGAGCTGACGTTCGGGCACAGATATCTCGACCGCGCCGCTTTTTGAGCGGCGGTGAGAGGGAACGAGCGGCGTCCGGCCTCAGCCGGACGCCGCTTGCCGCGCTATTGACGTTTCGCGTCTGCTCTGATATGATCGTGCTTGATCGAAGAGGAGGGACGCGATCATGATCCAATTGCTTTTGGCCGTCATCTATCTGTCTTTCATCAGCCTGGGCCTGCCCGATTCTCTGCTGGGCTCGGCCTGGCCGGTGATGCACGCCGAACTGGGCGTCCCCATGTCCTGGGCCGGAGCCATCGCCATCATCGTCTCTATGGGCACCGTAGTGTCCAGCCTGCAAAGCGACCGGCTCACCAGAAGGTTCGGCGCCGGTAAGGTCACCGCTGTCAGTGTGGGCACGACGGCGGTGGCGCTGCTGGGGTTCTCCGTCAGCAGTTCCTTTTGGATGCTGTGCCTGTGGGCCGTGCCGTATGGTCTGGGGGCGGGAAGTGTGGACGCGGCGCTGAACAATTATGTGGCTCTGCACTATGCCAGCCGCCACATGAGCTGGCTGCACTGCATGTGGGGGCTGGGGGCGGCCGTGGGGCCTTATGTCATGGGCTTCGCTTTGTCCAACGGCGCGGGTTGGAGCATGGGCTATCGGTACATCGGGCTGATCCAGATCGTGCTGACCGCGGTCCTGATGCTCAGTCTGCCGCTCTGGCGGGCCCACGGTGGACAGAGCGGCGGGGGAGCGGGGGAGAGCGCACGGCCCATCACGCTGCCGCAGATCTTTCGCATCCCTGGGGCGAAAGAGGTGATGATCGCCTTCTTTTGCTACTGCGCCCTGGAACAGACCGCGATCTTATGGGCCAGCAGTTACCTGACGCTCCACGAAGGCATCCCGGCGGAGACGGCGGCCGGCTATGCCGGATTGTTCTTCATCGGGATCACCACGGGCCGGGCGCTCAGCGGCTTCCTCACCATGAAGCTCAGCGACCCTGTGATGATCCGTCTGGGGCAGGCCGTCACGGCAGTGGGCATCGCCGCCATGCTGCTGCCCTTGAGCGGATATGTCACGCTGGCCGGGCTGGTGCTCGTCGGCCTGGGATGTGCGCCCATCTATCCCTGTGTCATCCATTCCACCCCGGACCATTTCGGTGCGGACAGGTCCCAGGCCGTCATCGGTGTACAGATGGCCAGCGCTTATGTGGGGACCTGCCTCATGCCGCCTTTGTTCGGACCGATCGCGACCTACATCAGCCCGGCGCTGTTGCCGGTGTATCTGCTGGCGATGCTGGTGGTGATGGTCCTCGCCCACGAGGCCCTTTTGCGCAGGAGCGGGAAAAAGGTATGACATACGCAGACGCATCGATGAGAAGAGGGCCCCGGCGCACAACGCCGGGGCCCTCTTTTGTCATCGTTTGGCAAGCCCCGTTTTCACGGATGATGCCCTCCACAGCCAGGGAGGTCTCCACGTTTTGGAGATAGAGGCATCCCGTGGGAGATGATGGTGGACTCCTGCGCCACCTCGGGGGAAACGTCCAGATATTTGTTCAGAGCGGCCATGATGATAATGATGATTTTCGGCTCAGGACGCATGGGCCATGCGGGCGGTATGAGCCTGAGATGCCCGCCTGACGGCAGGGAGGGAGACTCGATCATGACAGATAGTTCACGGCGAGGATGGCCGCGCCCAGTACCGCCAGCACCACGCCCGTGGCCCGGTTGAGCACGATCGGGCTGGCTTTGTTCGCGAATCGGGCCGCGATGCGGGCCCAGAGCAGGGTGGACAGCACACATAACAGCAGGATCCAGAAGTCGGGCATACCGCCGATGGCGAAATGGCTGACGGCCCCGGTCAGAGCGGTGAAAGCCATGATGAACACGCTGGTGCCCACAGCGGTCTTGAGTTCGTACCCCAATACGGAGGTGAGGATGAGCAGCATCATCATGCCGCCGCCCGCGCCGACGAACCCGCAGATCGAACCGATGAGGATCCCGGACAAGATGGACTGTGCCACCCGCTTTCGAGGAGACACCGCCGACATGGTCTCCTTGGTGGTCATGACCGGCTTGACGATGAACTTGATGCCCAGGAGCAGGGTCATCCACACGGAGAAACCGCCCATGGTGGTGGATGGCACTAGGCTGGACGCCCAGCTCCCCACAAGAGTGAAGCACAGCACGGCGGCCATCATCACAAGGCCGTTCTTCACGTCCAGGTTCTTGTTCTTGCGGTAGGTATAGGCGGACACGGCGCTGGCCAGTACATCGCTGGCCAGGGCGATGCCCACCGCCTCATAGGGCTCTATATGGAGGAAGGTGATGAGCATGGGGCTGATGACGGCGGCGGCGCTCATACCGGCGAAGCCGGTGCCCAGTCCGGCGCCGATGCCCGCAACGAAGCAGATGAAGATGGTGAACATGGGAGGGACCTCACTTTTCCATAGCGTCCCGGACGTTCCGGGCGATCTTTTCCGATATGGTCTCCAACACCAGCAGTTCCTGCGATGTGAAGCCTTGGATCATGGCGTGGTAAAAGGACTGCTGGGCGTCCACGCCCTGCCGGATGGCGGACTGTGCAGCGGGCAGGGGGGAGAGACGCAGGGTCTTGCGGTTCCCGGGTGGATGGGAAGCGGACAGGAGGCCCTTGGCCCGCAGGGAGTGGACCGCCGACGACACATGGGATTTGGTCCACTGGCGCAGCCGGACGGCTTCCGCCGCCGTATCGTGGGCAGGGTTATTGTGCAGGAACAGCAGCAGGTCCAGCTCCATCCGGGTGAGGCCCCACTGCTGGGCCACAGGGTCGAGGGTCTGGTCGTACAGCCCCTTGAACAACAGTACGCTGTCCCAAAACTCGTCGGTCATGGCAGGGCCTCCTTTAGTTCTAAATTGAACTATATTATAGCGTGGAGAAAGGCCCATGTCAAGTGGGATCTTTATCTCGAGCGTTGTCGCACCCATCAGGCCATGTGCCCCATCCATCTTCGAGGCGGCGGACGCCGACGGATGGAGCCACGACTTCCATGGACAAAAAGCGGCCCCGCCCTGTGCCATTTCCCGGCATAGGGCGGGGCCGTCCGTATCGGAGGGGGAGCTGGGGATCATTCGCCGGGGCCGGCGATGGACACGTCCTTCAGCCGCATGGCGTAAGGACCGTCATACTTGGCGGTGACGTAGCGCTGGGTGGAGAAGGTCAGGTCTTTTTGAGCTTCCAGGATGCTGCCGTTGACGGAGCCTCCGGTGACCGGGGTGACTTTACCGTCCTCGATGAGATAGGCGAGACGGATCTCGCCGCCAAAGTGACCGCTCATGACATCGAGCTGGAAGTCGGAAAAGGTCACGGCCCACAGGCAGGGGCCCTTCTTCAATTCCTCGAAGGGGACCGTGCCGTTCGCGCAGGAGACCTTTTCGTAAGAGCCGGTGGGCTTCACGCCCAGATAGCGGCAGAAACGGTTGGGGCCATGGTAGGCCAGGAGCTTCCCGGAATCGAGTAGGGGCAGGTCGGCCATGGGGATGCCCTCGGCGCTGTAGGGCTGTGTGGCCTGTAGGGTGAGGGAGAGCCGCTCGCCGTCCGCCTCGCCCTGGGCGTCGTCGCCGTTCTGCCAGGTGGAATAGTGTCCATATACCATGAACGCGGAGGAGCGGTCCACATAATAAGACAGCATCTCGACCACGGCGTTCCCGCTGAGCACCAGATCGTATCGCCCGCTCTTCAAGATGCGCTGGGCCCGAGCCCGGTCCCGGACGAAGGTGAGGGCCTCGGCCACCTTGTCCGACAGGGCTTGTTCGTCCAGCTCGCCATACTCGAAATCGTTGTGGATCTCCACGTCCTCCGGCTGCTTGCACTGGACCACGAACTCGCCGCTCACCTTTGCGTCGGTATAGGCCACGTCCGTCCCCTCGGAAGAGAGGATGCGCTGAGCGCTCCGGCTGACGAACAGCTCGGCAGAATTGATGAAAGCGTCCTCATGCTGGTCGGGGGCGAAGAGGGCGCGGGCCATCTTTCCCGCGCTTTGGGCCAGGGGAGCGCCGGCCAGTTCCCCGGTCTTTTCTATCATGGGGGCTGTCGTTGGATCCGTCAGCTCGAAATAGGGGTTGGAGGCGAACTGAGCGGCATAATATGCGCCCCGCAGCTCCTCGTCGATCTGGCCGTCGTCCATCGCGGAGATGAGCTTGACCGATGTGGAGCCGCGTGTGGGCTCGCCTCCCGGCTGGCCGTCCACGTCCCGGAAAACGGTGACCTCATATTTGCGTACGTCTTTGGTCCGCCGGGTGTCCAGCTCCTTGCGGACGAAGAACAGCTCCGCGGTCTCCTCGACGGTCTCATTGATGCGCCACATAGAGATGCCGCAGCGGGCAAGGGCGCTTTGGATCCTGTCTATCATCTCTCCACCTCCATCAGCCCAGCCGGATGTGGGCCTTCATATAGGGACCGCCGTCGGACACCTTGACCCATTCCTTGTGGCCCTTGCCGCACATGCCGCAGCCGGACAGCTCCGGCGTCTTGCTCATCATGGACACGGACTTGAGCAGGTCGGGCACATAGCCTGTGAGCACGATGGGGGAATAGATCTTCCCCGTCAGCTTGCCGTCTTTGATCTCTTTGGCGGTGGTGACCATGCACTGGATGCCCCAGTTCTTGGGATCCTCCATGCCGCTGGAGGGGGCTTCCAGCAGGAGACCGTCCTGGATGGAGGCGATCATCTCCTCCGGAGTGGAGTCCCCGCCCTGGAAATAGGTGTTGGTCATACGGGTATAGGCTTTGCGCTCGTAGCTCTCCCGGCGGCCGTTGCCTGTGGGCACCGCCCCCAGGCGTGCGGCGCTGAGCGCGTCGCACATCCCCCGTTCGAGCACGCCCCGGTCGATGATGACAGTGTCGCCGGTGAGAGTGCCCTCATCGTCGAAGAACATGGTGGCGGACTCGTCCACGGCGCTGCCGTCGTGCATGGTGACCAGGGGACTGGCCACGTATTCGCCGATGGAGTCCTTCGCCAACGCCCGGTCCTTCACGAACATGTCCATCTCCACCCCGTGGCCGAAAGCCTCGTGGACGATCATGCCGGTGGTCTCCGGGTCGCAGATGCAGTCGTATTCCCCAGGCGGGATGGGTTGGCTGTCCAGCAGCGCCAGAACGTCCAAAGCGGTCTGCTCCACACTGGCGTCCATCTCGTCCAGCAGCTCTGCGCCGCCCAGCATGGAAGCGGGATGGAAAGCGACCTTGATCTCCTCGCCCCGGGACGCCATCACCGCCAGTGCGGCGTTGGTGTACATCACCGTCTGGTCCAGGTCCCGATGCTCGGACAGGAACAGCTTGCGGTATGCCTGATAGGACACGACGGCCCGGGCGTCCAGGATGCGCTCATCCACGGCCAGGGCCTTTTCCCGCAGGGCGGCGATCTTGTTGACGATGGCCTCGTCGCCCAGCTCTCTGGGGTGGACCTTCCAGGTGGTCTCTTTTTTCAGGACGGCGGGCTCGTCCGCCGGGATGGGAGTGGGCAGGGCCGTGAAGCCCTCCAGGGCAGCGTCCTGTTCCGCCAGGCGCTGGGCCATGGTGGAGCAGATCGTGGGGATCTTGTCCTCGGAGAACTCGTTGAAAGAGTACTCGGCGCAGCCTGTGCCGTCGAACACCCGGACCACGAAGCCGGTGCCCCCTAGCATATCCAGCGTAGAGATGTCGATGCCGGTACGGCTGATGCGCCAGTTGCGAGTGTCGTCCGCCACCGCCAGCACGGAGGCGTAAGGGTACGTCTCGCGCAGGGTGCGGATCAGTTTTTGCAGGCCGGGCTTTGCCCGGTCGATGGATGGAAACATGTGCAGACCTCCTTTTGTTCCTTGGGTTTGGGGATATCATACTACGAGATACATCGACTGTCAATGTATCTCGTCTGATTTTTTCTGCTGTACCGCTGCGGCCACCTGGAGCAGCAGCTCCGCCGAGCCCACCCGGTAGCCGGTGTGACTGTATACCGCCCGGCCTGCGCCGGTGCAAACCACCGCCAGAGGAGGCGCGTCCGGATCCCGGCCGAGGTGCCGGGCCACGGACTCCAGATCGTATGCCCAGTCGTCCAACAGGACTTGGACCTGGGGCAGCAGGGCGAGGGCTTTTGCCAGGGTGGGCTGGGTCAGGCTGTCCCGGCCTTTCAGGAGGAACAGCACCTGGATGTCCGCTCCTTCTAAGGTCTGCCGGTGCTCCATCAGCTCGTTCAAAAGGTGTTCCGTGGGTTCCCCGCCCTCTTCCAGCCAGAGGGCCAGGATCGTCCCGCTCCCCATCCGGGATAGGTCCGGGATGTGCTGTCCGTCCAACGTCTCGGCGGGGAGGGCGGGCAGTTCCTGGCTGGAGAGCAGGTCGTCCAGCGTCCAGGACCGCATACGGACGGGGATCGTCCGCTCTCCGCCGGCGTCCAAGACCAGCTCCCGCCTGGAGGCGAGCTGATTTCCGCCGGGGAGGCGCACCGAGGTGAGGATCCGGTATCGTCCGGCTGGCAGTTCCAGGAGCGCTCCGCCGTCCTTCCAGTCTGCCGTTGGGGCGAGCAGCCGCCAGCCGTCCGTTTCCCAGCGGGAGATGGTCCAGTCCAGGCGGTATCGCAGGGGCCGGCCGGCGGGAGCGGTCAGGCGCAGCACGCCGGTCTCCTCCGGGAGCACCGGGCGGAAGCCGCCGTCCGCCCAGTACTCCACAGCGCCGTCCAGCGGGCGCAGCCGGGCGGGCACCCCCAGGGTGCGCAGGGCGGCGACGAGCAGTGACCGGCGGCTGCGTTCATCGCATCTTCCAGCCGCCAAAGCGGCTTCCGGGGCCCAATACAAGTTGCTGTAGGCTCCTTCGCAGAGTTCCAGCTCCTCGCAGATCCGCCGGTGGAGGGCGATGGGATCGCCGGACCAGCCGGAGAGCCAGTTATCCAGCGGTCCACGCCAGGCGGTCAGCTTTTCCAGCGCCAGTCTGGGGCAGGCGACGTACTGCCAGTAGATCTCTTCCGGCAGGCCGTCCGGTCTGGGCGGCAGACGGGAGAGATGGTCCTCCAGGATCTCCTGGGTGACGTCCCGGAGATCCTTGTCCGCCAGGGTCCGGAGCAGGAGCTCCCGGCGGCGAGGGTCTGCTCCGGCGAGGAACGCGGCGATCTCGGCGTGGTTCCCGCGGGCGGCTTTGAGGAGGTCCTCCCACTCTGGAGGGCACGGCTGGATGGGCCAGGCGAGGTATGCCTGCCGTCGCGCGTTCCCTTGCGACCGGATCCGGGCCCGCTCGGCTTTCAAAGCGCTGCTGAGCAGCGCTGGAGCGGGGCGCCGGTCTGCCGGTGCATGGAAGTCGAGATCGGTCCAAGGGACATCGTCCGCTCCGGGCGGAGCGAGGTGGAGCACGAGCTCGCCATCTCCCAGATCCCCTTCGGCGGCGAGATCGTCTTTTGAAGCCAGTACGTGGAGGCTGCCCATGCCCAGTTGGGCTTGGGCGCGGCCGTGCTCATCCGCGGTGAGGACGGCGATGGTGTGGAAGGACGCCTCGTTGAGGATCTGGAGGTGGAAGCGGGCTCCGGCGGCAGGGAGCCCACCGATGAAGGCTTGGAAGGAGCAGGTCCTCGTTTCGGCATAACGGGCGGTCTGGTCGAACCAGCTCACCGCCCCATCCGGCCCCAATGATCTTCCGTGCAGGGGAGAGGCCCCCGTGCCAAAGATGCGGCTGTGGACCAGCACCGCCCGGGAGGCGGCGGTGGTGAACCAGCCGCGGTCCAAGACCGGCTCCGGCTCGCACGCGCCCAAGAACCGCCAGCGGTCCCCGCACAGGGCCTCCACCCAGGCGTGATTGTCGTCACAGTGGGACCAGCGGGGAGCGTATACCTGCCGGGCGGGGATGCCCACGCTGCGCAGGGCGGAGACCAGGAAAGCCGATTCTTCCCCACATCGCCCGCTGCCGCAGCGGTAGACGGTGAGGGGAGAGGCGGTGCGCTCGTCCTGAGCCTGGTAGGAGGCGTGCTCATGGCACCAACGGTTGACCTCTGATATCCGCTCCTCCTGGGACGGGAGGTCCTTCACCCGGGGCCAGAGGGCGCGATGGAAGATGTCCCGGTGGAAGGACAGGTCCTCGTCGTTCACTCGGGGGAACAGCACATAATGGGCGAAGATCTCCCAGTCCAGGCAGGCGCACCAGGGGGCGGTCTCCCGCAGGGCCAGGGCGTGCTGCACGAAGCGCAGGAACAGGTCCGGAGGATAGCAGTCCAGGTCGCAGTCCGGCAGATGGTCCCACAGGAAGCCCATGGCCTGCCGTTGCGGCTGTGCCGATCGCTCCATGAGCATGGACCATTTCTCGCGTTGGATCGTCATGATCCCACCTCCAGTTTTTCTTTTTAGAGATATCCGTATGTGTGAGCTTTTCTTGACAGTATGCGGCATGGATATTATAATGGCGCTGAAAACAGATGGAAGGCGGGGCTGTCATGAAGGAGAAACGGGTATTGCTGGAGGTCTGCTGCGGCAGCGCGGACGATGTGATCGAGGCCCACAGGGCCGGAGCGGACCGGGTGGAGCTGAACAGCGACCTGTTCCACGGCGGGCTCACGCCCACGCTGGGGGCCTTGACCGTGGCCAAACGGGAGACCGGGATGGACATCGTGGCCATGGTCCGTCCCCGGGAGGGCGGCTTTTGCTACACGCGGGCGGAGTTCGACACGGCGGTGGAGGACGCGAAGCTGCTCCTTGCCCACGGTGCGGATGGACTGGCGTTCGGTTTCCTCCATGAGGACGGGAGGCTGGACGTGGAGCGTACCCGTGTGTTGACGGAGCTGGCCCGGTCGTCCGGCCGGGAGGCGGTGTTCCACCGGGCGATCGACGTGGTCCCAGACTGGCGGGAGGCGTTGGACGCGCTCATCGAGCTCGGGGCGACGCGGGTGCTCACCAGCGGACAGGAGCCGAACGTGCCCCAAGGCGCGGCCACGATCCGGGAGATGTCCCGATATGCGGCGGGACGGATCGAGATCCTTCCCGGGGCGGGGATCAACGCACGGAACCTGGACTGGGTGATCGACCAAACGGGATGCAGCCAGGTGCATATGTCGGGCCACCGTCAAGCGGCGGATCCCTCTGCCGCCAACAGCCGGGCCATCCATTATGGCGGATGCCTGTATCCGCCGGAAGATCAGTTCCGAGTGGTGGATGGGGACTATATCGGCGCGATCGCATCCCGTCTGCGGGGATGATGGAAGAAGCCTCATGCCGTCGGGCGTGAGGCTTCTTTCGTGGGCAGGAGCGTGCTGCGGCCTTTACTGGAGCGATGCATATCTGGCGATGATGGCGTCCCGCTCCTGGGTGTGGGCGGCGGACCATGTGTGCCAGTCTTGTCCCGCTTTGGCGGCGGCGGAGCCCAGTTCCACCAGCAGGGCGGGCAGGTCCCGTTCCAGTATCGTGGCGGCAGGGGAGCCGAAACGAGCCTGGCCCACGGCGTCGCTGCCGTCCAGGAGCATCTGGAAGGCGGGCATAGGGACCTTGTCCACCAGCTTCACCCCGCCCTGGAAGCCGATGGTCCCGGCTTGGTGGGCCGAGCAGCTAGAGGGACAGCCGGAGATGCAGATCCGAGGCAGGGCCCCGTCGGGGAGGTCTGCCTCCCGCACCGCGTCCACCACGGCCCGGAGGGCGCTCTGGCTGTCACGGATGCCTTGCTGGCAGACGCTGGCCCCGATGCAGGCCACGCTGTGCTCGAACTCGGTCCGGGCGCCGTCGGAGGTGACCTCCAACACTTTTTCGGCTTCGTCGGCGGTGAGGTCGATGACGTACAGCGTCTCGTCGGGGGCGACGCGGATCTCGGTCTGAGGCATGTCTTTCAGCAGGTGGTAGAGCTGGGCCGGCTTCTCCCTGGGCAGACAGCCGCCGATGGGGTGATAGCGCACGGCATAGAGTCCGGGCTGCTTCTGGGGGATGGCACGGGGATGGGTCAGGACACCCTGGCCCTGCTTCTCTATGGGAGTGGGGACGAGGTCCAGGTCCAGCCCGCCTGCGGCCTTGGCGGCGGCCAGATAGGCCAGATAGGCTTCTTTCAAGCCGTCCGGGCCCAGCGTGTCCTGCATATAGCGGGTACGGGCTTTGGCGCGGCTCTGGTAGTTCCCGTGGGCGCAGAAGGTGTCGATCATGGCCTTGATGTGATACAGGATCTCATTCGGAGCGGCGCTCTCCTCCACAGATATGCCCATGCGGGGGTTCGCCGCGCCCAGGCCGCCGGCGATGCGGACGTGGAAGGTCCCGTCCTCCTTGGCTTGGAAGCCCATGTCCCGGAACGCGCTGTGGACGCTGTCGTCCACGCCGTTGGAGAAGGCCACCTTCAATTTGCGTGGCATGTGGATGTCCCGGCAGATGCCCAGCAGGTACTCCGTGGCCGCTTCCGCCCAGGGAGTCGGGTCGAACGCCTCGCCGGGCTGTACGCCAGCCAGGGGACTGCACATCACGTTGCGGGGGTTGTCGCCTCCGCCGCCTTTGCTGTAGATCGAGTTGTCCATGGCCTCTTCGATGAGGACAGGCACCTGACCGGCGGACAGGTCGTGGAGCTGGATGGTCTGGCAGGTGGTGAGCTTGAGCCGCCCCACCTGTTCCCGCTCCACCGTATCGGCCAGGAACTTCAGCCGTTCCAGAGTCAGCCGCCCGCCCGCCATGCGCAGGCGCAGCATGTGCTTGGCGGGGTCGCGCTGCGCGTAGGTGCCGAAACCGCCGGAAACGCCTTTGTAAGCTTTCCGGTCCAGCTCGCCCCGCTCGAATGCGCCGATGGTCTCTTTGAGACCTTCGATCTCAGAATGGAAGGTATCTTTCCACTGCTCGTTCATGGTGACGTCCCAGCCTTTCGTTTCTGAAGAGATCGTTCCGGACGGATCCGGACAAAAAGACTTTTGGATATTATATCTGAAAACGGGCCAGTCTACAATCCCTGATTTCTTTTTTTGCGGTCGCAGTCTGACGTGGTGCTTGAATCGGCGGGAGCTTTGTGATAACATCAGCACGTCGATATCTGGCGGTCCCGGCCGAAGCTTGGCGAAATGGTCCGTACCTGAGGGAACAGTGTCCTGGAAAGGCGCATATTTTGGGGAAGCGTGGGATCGCGCGCCCGCAGGGCCGATGGATGTGGACGACGGATAGGGGGAGGGACGTTCGTCATGGATCTGATAGGGGAGATGTTCACGCTGTATGTCCAGCGTGCGGATTGGTTCGCCGGGCTGGTGCTCAGCCATATCGCGCTGGCCTTGAGCGCCATCGCCATGTCCGGGACCTTGGGCCTTCTGCTGGGGACATGGATCGCCGAGCATCCCCGATTTGCCCCGCCGGTGATGGGGCTGTGCAATGTGCTGTACACGGTCCCCGCCATCTCGCTGTTGGGGATCTTGATCCCGGTGACCGGGATCGGCGATAGGACCGCCGTCATCGCGTTGACCATCTATGGGGTGATGCCCATGGTGCGCAACACTTATGTAGGGCTCACCTCGCTGGATCCGGACATCCTGGAGGCCGCCCGGGGCATGGGGAGCACCAGGATGCAGATACTATTGCGGGTGAAGCTGCCCATGGCGGCGGGAGTCATCCTGGCGGGCGTGCGCAATACGGTGGTCATGACCATCTCGGTGGCGGGCATCGCCTCGTTCGTGGGGGCCGGAGGGCTTGGAGTGGCCATCTATCGGGGCATCACCATCTACGATCCGGCCATGACGGCGGCGGGGAGCGTGCTCATCGCCCTGCTGGCCCTTTTGTGCGACCTGGTGCTGGGCGTGTTGGAGCGTTATTTCAAAAAGAGAGGAAGTCAATGAATGGAATTTTGGAAACGATGGAGCGCCGCTGGCCTTGCCGCTGTGCTGGCGCTGTCCCTGGTGGGCTGTACGAGCGGGCCTGCGGATCCGGACACGGCGCAGGGCGGGACGGTGCGCATCGCCACCAAGCCCATGACCGAGCAATATATCCTGGGCGAGATGCTGGGGCTGCTGGTGGAGCAGGCCGGGTACGAGGTGGAGATCACGAAGGGCGTGGGCGGCGGCACCAGCAACATCCACCCGGCCATGGTGAGCGGTGAGTTCGACCTCTATCCGGAGTATACCTCCAGCGGTTGGGTGATGGTGCTGGGGCACCCGGCGAAGGGCACGGACGACGACGAGATGATCCGGCAGCTCAGGGAGGAGTATGAAGAGCAGTTCGATATGACCTGGGTGGGCATGTACGGCTTCAACAACACCTACACCGTGGCCGTGCGGGAAGAGGCGGCGCAGCAGTATGGCCTCAAGACCACCAGTGACTTGGCTGAAGCGGCGGGAGAGCTCATCTTTGGCGGCAACCCGGACTATCTGGAGCGTGCGGACGGCTTCCCCGCCCTGTGCGAGACCTATGGGCTGGATTTCAAGGACGTAGTGGATATCGACATCGGCCTGAAGTATCAGGCTCTGGCCAGCGGCGACATCGACGTGACCAACGCCTATACCACCGACGCGAAGTTGGCGGATCCGAACGTGAAGGTGGTGGCGCTTGAGGACGACCTGCACCTCCAGGTGAACTATTTCTGCTCCACTGTGGTGCGCCGGGACGCGCTGGAGCGCTTTCCCGGACTGGAGGACGCGCTGATGGAGCTGGACGGCGTGTTCTCCGACCAGGAGATGGCCGGGCTCAACTACCAGGTAGAGGTGGAGGGCAAGGACGAAAGGGACGTGGCCAGGGACTTCCTGGTCCAGAAGGGGCTGCTGGAGGGGTGACATGACACAGCCGATCATCCGCTTCGAGGGGGCGTCCAAGTCCTTCGGAGGGCAGGTGGTCCTTCAGGAGCTGGACTTGGACGTGGCCCCGGGGGAATTCCTCACCATCATCGGCCGGTCCGGCTGCGGCAAGACCACCGCGCTCCGGCTGGTGAATGGATTGCTTGCCCCGGACGCGGGCCGGGTGCTGGTACAAGGGCGGGACGTGGCCGGGTGCGACCCGGCGGTCCTGCGCAGGGGCATCGGGTACGCTATCCAGGGCGTGGGCCTGTTCCCCCACATGACGGTGGAGAAAAATATCGCTTATGTGCCCTCCATCTCCGGTCTGGATGGGTGGAAGGGGGCCGAGCGCAGGGAAAAAGCGGCAGGGCTCCTGAAAAGCGTGGGGTTGGACCCGGATCTGGCGGGGCGGTATCCCCGCTCCCTGTCGGGCGGCCAGCGACAGCGGGTGGGCATCGCCCGGGCCCTGGCTGCGGGACCGGAGATCCTGCTCATGGACGAGCCCTTCGGTGCGGTGGACGAGATCACCCGAGGCCAGCTCCAGGATGAGATCCTGCGCATCCATGAGCGCAGCGGCATCACCATCCTGTTCGTCACCCATGACATCGGCGAAGCGCTCAAGCTGGGCACTCGTACCCTGGTGCTGGAGGCGGGACGGATCGAACAGTGCGCCCCGCCCAGCCAGATCTTGCAGGCTCCGGCCACTGCCTTCGTGGAGCAGCTCGTCTGCCGCAGCCGGGAGTTCCAGATGCGGGCGTGAAGAGACGGGCAAGGCACGGGAAAGTATGGCGGCCGTTCGATCTGAGCGGGAAATGACCACATGGACCTCCAAAATTTACCCTATGCGATCCTTGACGCTGGACAAGAAAACGGGTATGATGAAAGTATCGATCCAGACCAGGAATCTTCAGGAGGTAATGTATCATGGCAGTCAATCGTTTCGTACTCAATGGCATCTCCTATCATGGCAAGGGCGCCATCCAAGAGATCCCCGGCATCGTCGCCGCCAAGGGGTGCAAGAAGGCGTTCATCGCCTCTGACCCGGACTTGGTGAAGTTCGGCATCACCAAGAAGGTCACCGACCTGCTGGATGCCAACGGCATGGCCTATGAGGTCTATTCCGACATCAAGCCCAACCCCACCATCGAGAACGTGAAGTCCGGCGTGGAGGCATATAAGAAGTCCGGAGCCGATTACATGATCGCCATCGGCGGCGGCTCCTCCATGGACACCGGCAAGGCCATCGGCATCATCATCAACAATCCCGAGTTCGCCGACGTGCGCTCCCTGGAGGGGGTGGCCCCCACCAAGAACCGCACCGTGTTCACCATCGCCGTCCCCACCACTGCCGGCACCGCCGCCGAGGCCACCATCAACTACGTCATCACCGACGTGGAGAAGAAGCGCAAGTTCGTGTGCGTGGACGTGAACGACATCCCCGACGTGGCCATCGTGGATCCGGACATGATGTCCACCATGCCCAAGGGGCTCACCGCCGCCACCGGCATGGACGCGCTGACCCACGCCATCGAGGGCTACACCACCGCCGCCGCCTGGGAGCTGGCCGACT
>CANRXB010000026.1 GCA_947643715.1 uncultured bacterium | reverse complement strand
TGTCCACCGGGATGTCGAAGAAGCCCTGGATCTGGTTGGCGTGGAGGTCCATGGTCAGCACCCGGTCGGCACCCGCTCGGGTGATCAGGTTGGCCACCAGCTTGGCCGAGATGGGGTCGCGCGGTTTGGTCTTGCGGTCCTGCCGGGCGTAGCCGAAATACGGGATGACGGCGGTGATCCGGCCGGCGGAGGCACGCTTGAGCGCGTCGATCATGATGAGCAGCTCCATCAGGTTGTCGTTCACGGGAGAGCTGGTGGACTGGACCACGAACACATCGGAACCGCGGACGGTCTCAAAGATGGACACAAAGTTTTCGCCGTCGGAAAAGGCGCCGGTCTCGGCGCTGCCAAGGGGGATACTCAGCTCCTTGCAGATGCCCAAGGCCAACGCCTTGTTGGAGCTGCCGGAGAAGATCTTCAAGTCCTTGCCGTGTGAGATCATGCTTCCCATCTTCCTCTCTTACCAAAAGTTGTGATGTTCCTGATTCCAACTATTTCGACCTTCAGCGGTCAGCGAAAGGATCTGTCGTAGAGCATTATACCAGAAACCAGGACTTTTTGAAGAGATTTTTCAAAGTTCTGAAAAATTGTTGCAATCATACGAAAAGCGAGGAGAAAAAACGGAGGAAAGCGGTGAAATTGTCGGATGATGCCGTCAGCTATGGGCGTTCACCGGCAGCCAGCGCTGGATGCGCCGGGTCTGGTACAGGTGGACCACCTCCAGTGTGGCACACACCTTGTCGGCGATGTTGACCACCAGCGCCTCCCGGCACCGGGGCAGATGGACCGCCAGGGGGAACATATGGGACACGATGGCGTTCCGCTCCTTGTCGGACAGGTCGGGGCACAGGGCCTGGGCGTTGCGCAGGGCGAACTCAGGATGGTCCAGGCATTGGTTGCCCGGGTGGGCGGAGCCGTCGGCGGGATCGTATAGGTAAAGGTCGTGGAGCAGCCCCGCCCGTGCGGCGGCCCGGTAGTCCCAGCCGAGGCGGCGGGCCAGGCGGAACGCCACATAGGACACGAACAGGGAGTGCTGGAAACAGGTGATGGAGAAGTGATGACGCCACTGCTTCATGGAGCTGACCTCCCTGCTGTCCAGCAGAGAGCCCACGCACTGGAGGAAAGCAGCGGTGTTCAGATCGTGTTTGGACATAGGAAAAGACCCCTTTCTGTGATTGGGAATCGAAACGAGTCGGTCATGGATATCTTGATATGCGGCAGCTCTATCGAGGCCGTCCAACAACATTATAGCAGGTGCAAGCTGCTTTGTCAGCCCTTATTTGCTATCATTAAAAGGGATTTTTGGGGGATTTTTCTTGCTTGACAGCGGCCCGCGGTCGTGGTATGATAACTGTACTAGTACGGATAGTACAAGAAAGGAGGCGGGGCCATGTTGAGCCTGAATTACCGGGACAGCCGCCCCATCTACGAACAGGTGCGGGACGGGCTGCGCCGGCTCATCATCACCGGGGCCATCCCGCCGGGGGACAAACTGCCCTCCGTGCGGGCCATGGCGGGGCAGCTCGCCATCAACCCCAACACCATCCAGCGGGCCTACGAATCCTTGGAGCAAGAGGGCTATGCCTATTCGGTCCCGGGGAAGGGGAGCTTCGCGGCGCTGCCCCAGGACGTGACGGACAAGCGCCGGGAGGAGCTGCTGGCGAAGCTGGACACCATCGTGCAGGAGCTGGTGTACCTGGGGATGACGCCGGCGGAGATAGAAGTGCGGTGCGGAGGGACTGGAGCGAGGGCGAGCGACGGGCCGCAGGGCGGCCCGGAGACCAGCCCGAGTCGTAAGGAAGCCGCGCGCCGCGGACCGGCACAGCGTGATGAGGAGGGATGAACAATGATCGAGGTGAAGAACGTCGTCAAGGATTTCGACGGCTTCCGCGCACTGGACGGGCTGACCATGACCGTGCCCCGAGGCTCCATCTACGGCCTGGTAGGGCCCAACGGCGCGGGCAAGTCCACCATCCTGCGCCATCTGTGCGGGACGTACCGGCAGGACTCCGGGGAGATCCTGCTGGAGGGCTCGCCCGTCTATGAGGACCCCGCCGTGAAGAGCCGCATCGCGGTCATCCCCGACGAGCTGTACTTTTTCGGCTCCGCCACCACCCAGGACATGATGAAGTTCCACCGGGGGACCCGCCCCGGCTTCGACATGGACCGCTACCAGCGTTTGAAGGAGGCGTTCCCCGAGGTGGATGAGAAACGGCCCATCCGGCGGCTGTCCAAGGGGATGCAGAAGCAGTCCGCCTTCTGGCTGGCCCTGAGCTGCAAGCCGGACTACCTGCTGCTGGACGAGCCGGTGGACGGCCTGGACCCGGTGATGCGCCGGCAGGTGTGGTCCCTGCTCATGGGGGACGTGGCCGAGCGGGGGACCACGGTGCTGGTGTCCTCCCACAACCTGCGGGAGCTGGAGGACGTGTGCGACCATGTGGGGATCCTGAGCCACGGCAAGGTGGCGCTGGAACGCTCCCTGAGCGAATTGCAGGGAGGCACCGTGAAGCTCCAGACCGCCTTCCGGGACGAGGAGGCGCCCGAGCTGCCCGAGGACCTGCACATCATCCACACCGACCACGTGGGACGGGTATATACCTATATCGTCCGGGGGACGGCGGAAGAGGTCACGGAAAAGTTCAAGCGGGCCGATCCCCTGTTCATGGAGGCCCTGCCCCTGACCCTGGAGGAGATCTTCATTTACGAGATGGGAGGTGAGGACTATGCGGTCCGGGACATCGTTCTTTGATCGGACGGTCTTCAAGAAAACGTTCCTCCGCTTCTGGCCGCTCTGGGCGACGTATTCGGCGGCCTGGCTCATCACGCTGCCCCTGAACGGACTGACGCTGCTGCGCACCGCTACATGGAACAAAGATCCCATACACGATTTCGCCTGGAGCACCGTCCCCCGCTCCGTGAGCATGGTGCTGCCGTTCGCGCTGGTGTTCGGCGTCCTGGCGGCCATGGCTGCGTTCAGCCACCTGTACGACCATCGGTCCGCCAACTTCTTCGGTGCCCTGCCCATGCGGCGGGAAGCGCTGTTCCTCACCCACTATCTGGCCGGGCTGTCCTTCCTGATCGTGCCCAACCTAGCCGTCGCCCTGCTCACCCTGCTGGTGGAGCTGGCGGGAGGCGTCGTGTGTCTAGAGGGGCTGCTGGTCTGGCTGGCCGCGTCCTGCGGGGAGTGCTTCCTGTTCTACACGATGGCGGTGTTCTGCGGCGCGTTCACCGGCCACATCCTGGCGCTGCCCGCTTTCTACGGCATCCTCAACGTATTGGTCTTAGGGCTGATGAACCTGTCCTATGCGATGTGCGACCGCTTCTATTACGGGTTCTCCGGGTTCGGCAGTTTGATGGAGGAGATCGTCATCTGGACCACCCCGGTGATGAACTTGGGCACATCCGTGCGGGTCTCGGGGAGTCGGATCGGGTTGTCCTACTACGGGCTGGAAACACTGGCGATATACGCCGCCGTCGCCGTGGCGCTGTCGGTGGGGGCCTTCTTCCTCTACCGGAACAGGCGGCTGGAGAGCGCGGGGGACGTGGTGTCGGTGCGCGCCATGCGCCCGGTGTTCAAGTTCGGTGTGGCCATATGCACCGGCCTGCTCTTCGGCGTGATCACCGCCGTGTTCATCCATGTCCAGGAGCTGGGGCTGATGGCCTCCATCCTGGTGTGGGGGACGATCGGCTACTTCGCGGCCCAGATGCTGCTGGACCGATCCTTCCGGGTCTTCCATAAGTGGAAGGGTGCGGTGGCGGTCGCCGGAGCGTTCGTCGCTCTGTTCATGGTAGTGGGCTTCGACTTCACCGGGTTCGAGACCCGCGTCCCCGCCGCGGAACAGGTGGCATGGATGGAGGTGTCCGGTTTGGACATGATCTATCTGAATGATGACGCCGACCATATCCTGGTCGATGTGGACGACCCGGAGATCGTCCAGCTCTTCATCGACCTCCATCACGCCGCAGTGGACCAGCGCAGCGGATATGTCCCTGCCGCAGACGCCGACGATATGAACAGCGTGAGGCTGACCTACCATCTGGAGGACGGCTCCACCCTCTCCCGGCGGTACAGCGTCTGGGTCAGCCCCAGCGAGGTGGACCAGGAGGGGACGGCGTCCTGGGCGGTGGAACGGCTCTATGCCCACCGGGGGCTGTATTGGAAAGCCTACGACCTGGACCGGGCGGAGGAGCTGCTGGCCGAGGGCGGCCGGGTGGAGTCCGTCACCTACGACCCGGACCGCTACGGCACCAACTCCGCCACGAGCCATTACTATGCCAAAGACGCCCAGGCTCTGTATGAGGCGATGAAGGAGGATCTCCTGGCCGGCGACATCGGCGCGCGCTCCCTGAGCATGGACCGGAACATGGGCGTCAAACGCAACCTGGAACTCACGATCGTAGACGATGAACACGATCGCTCCATCTATATCTATATCGCCGTACAGGACGGTTCCCAGCGCACTTTAGAGACATTGGAGCGGCTGGCAGACTCGGCCGTGTGGTCCTGATGGGACGATAAACGGACCTTTTGGAGAAGTCCATGGAACGGCCTGCCTGCAAAACGTTTGCAGGCAGGCCGCGTTTTTGCTATAATGGGGGAAAGACTGTTCTTTGAGGAGGGCGCGTCATGCCGGGCAAAGAGGAATTCATCCAGATCTATCAGGAACATATCCACCGGGAGGGGGCCGAAGAGCTGCTGGACTATCTCCAGGACAAGAGCGATTTTTTCACCGCTCCCGCCTCCGCCCGCTACCACGGGTCCTATGCCGGAGGGCTGTGCGACCACAGCGTCAACGTGTTCCGCTGCCTGGAGGCGTACCTGGAACGCCCTCGGGTGAAGGAGCTGTACGGCCTGGAGTATGAGATGGAGTCGGCGGCCATCGCCGGCCTGCTCCACGACCTGTGCAAGATCGGCTGCTACAAGGCGGGGACGAGGAACGTGAAGGACGACTCCACCGGGAAATGGGAGAAGGTCCCCACGTTCTACTACGAGGACAAGCTGCCCTATGGTCACGGCGAGAAATCGGTGTATATCATCTCCGGCTTCATGCGCCTCACCCGAGAGGAAGCCATGGCCATCCGCTGGCACATGGGCTTCTCCGGCACGGAGGACAACCGGATGGTCGGCCAGGCGCTGCAGCAGTATCCCTTGGCCTTCGCCCTGGCCACGGCGGACATGGAAGCGTCCTATTTCCTGGAGAAAGAGCGCTGAGGCCCGCAGGAACGAAACGAGGCCCTGTCCGCTGGGCGGACAGGGCCTTTCTCATCGATAGATGGAGTCCAGGATCTCGATGGCCTGGGCCACGGCGTGTTCATCGCAGTGCCTGAGCACCCGGGCCCCCCAGTCCTTCACCGGCTGGGAGCAGTTGGCCGGGGCGAAGGGGATGGCGGACAGGGCCAGCATGGGGATGTCGTTCTCATTGTCCCCGATGCAATAGAGATGCTTTGGGGAGATATAGAGGAGCTGGGCCACCTTCGCCACCATGGCCCCCTTGTCGCAGCCCTTGGCGGTGATCTCCAGAAGATAGCGGTTGGAGAAGATCGCCTCGCATCTGTCCCCCCACCGCGCCAGGAGGTGGGCCCGCACCTCCTCCAGATAAGGCTGATCCTGCTGGAGGATGACCTTGCTCCAGGGCGTGGGCATCTCCAGGATGGGGCAGAGGATCTGCGTCCCGCCCACCTTGGCCAGATGCTCCCAGGTGATGCGGTTGGGGTTGTGGACGTAGATGTCCTCCCCGTGATACGCCTCGAAGCCCAGGGCCGGGAAAACGCCGCACAGCTCTGCCAGCCAGTGGGGCGCGCTCTTATCCAGGCAGGAGTCCAGCAGGTAGCGGTCCCCGGCGTAGTCATAAATGGCCGCGCCGTTGGAGAGCACCACAGGGGCGTTGATGGGCAGATCCTCTTTCTCGATCTGCGGGGTGAAGGTGCGGTGGGCCCGGCCGGTGGCGATGGAGAAACGCCCGCCGTTCTCGATGAGGTAGCGGATGGCCGCCCGGTCCTCCGGCGAAACGGTGCGGCGGCTGTTATACAAGGTGTCGTCGTAGTCGCTGAAGAACAGTACGCCGTCGAATCTGCCCACGTGGATCAGTCCTTATCTCAGATCTTCGCCGTCGAAGTACCTTTTCAGCGGCGTGGAGCACAGGGCCCAGGCCACCGTGCAGGTGATCGCGATCTCTGCGGCCATGTAGCTGCCGTTATAAACGATGGAATATACCGGGCCGGTCCAGCCGAACTCGTTGGGCCACAAAGCGTCCCAGATCCACCAGCCGGTGATGAAGTGACACAGCAGGCGCAGCAGGAACGTGCTCGCGATGCCCAGCACCAAGGCCACGCGGGGGTCGTGGGTCCTGCCCTTGAACATCCCGGCCAAGCCGATGACGGTGTAGGGCACGAGATAGTCCAACAAGACGATGCCGGCCGCCATGAGGGCGGAGGCAGCATACTGCAAGTTGTTCGACCCCAGCAGGAGCTGGAGCAGGCTGTACGCCGCAGCGCACACCAGCCCCCGGCCGCAGCCGTACCGCCAGGAGACGAGCACCAGGGGCAGCATGGAGCATATGGTCAAGCCGCCGCCCAGAGGGAGATCGATCTTGGGGAACTCGCTGAGCACGGTGCCGATGGCGATCATGACGGCGCTCTCCACCAGCCAGCGCACGGTGAGATGCGATCTGCTGTGCGACATCACGTCCCCCCTCCTCTAAAAATAAAGATGCCCGCATACGGACAGCGCGATGCGGCGGGCAGGAGGGACGACACGATGGCTCTTCTCGTCGGATACACTCCCTACGCCGGCATTGCCCGGATCAGGTACGAGGGACCGGGAGCCGCTTCTCGCCCCACATCTCAGCCGGGAAAGATCCCCAGCGCCCCTGTGTTCTTTCATCCACGTTCATGGTACGACCATTGTACGGCAACGGGGCGCCCCTGTCAAGAGGCTGGGCAAAAGGGCGAAAAAACGGACCTGTTTTTGTATGTTTTGCCGGAGGTCCTGCAAAATGTGCCGCTTCTCTCCAAAAGTCTCCGCGGAGCGACGCGATCCGCCCCGCCCAAAACAGGCTCTCATAACCTATCTTGGTCCGATCCTGGAAATTCAGGGGTTGACGAACGGGACAAAATGGTGTAGGATGTGCCTGTAACCGTTTTGTAACCCTTTTCCGTTTCTTTGTCACGTTTTCTCGTGTCCGAAAAAGCGAACGCCAAACAGGAGGGAAATTTCGTGGAGCAGACCGAGAGAGATCACAAGCCTACCGAAGATACCACAGAGAAGATCGGGGCCAAGGAGGAGAACGCCTCCGGACAGCCCCGTTCCTGGAGGAGATACATCGAGGAGACCGAGGCCGCAGAAAAGAAAGCGGAGCGGGAAGCTGCCCGGGCCCGGTCGGCCAAGGTGAAGAAAGAGAAGCGCCTGTCCCACGCGCTGATCGAAAAAGTACGTGCCAACGCCCAGCGCGGAACGCTGAAGGAGAAGGCCGCACGGGCGTTCAAGGCCCTGAGCCGCACGGGCGGCGCGTGTTGGGAGTGGATCTGCGACGCCACTGCCGACGGCTGGGACAGCGTGAGCGCGGCTGTGGCGAAGGTCCGCTCGGTGGTGGACCGCCACCCCGTCTCCCCGCTGCTGTACGTGACGCTGCTGGCCGTCGTCGTCTGCGCCTCCACGTTCAATGGGAGCTATATCAGGGCGTTTGCGTTCAACGTGAACGGCCAGGAGGTGGGCGTGGTGTCCGGCCAGGACGAAGTGGACACCATCGTGGGCAACATCGAGTCCCGTGCCTCCGACATCCTGGGGGAGCATTTCAACTACGACGCGGACATCTCCCTGACCCCGGTGTACGTCAACCCCGGCGAGCTGAGCGATACCACCCAGATGGAGGACACCCTGTTCGACGACGTGGGCGCGCTGATGACCGCCTACGGCCTGCGTGTGGACGGCCAGGAGCTGGGCTACGCCCCCACCAAGGACGAACTCTACAACATGCTGGACGAAGTGGCCCAGCCTTACCTCACCGTGGACACCGTGAGCTACGAGTTCGTGGAGGAGGTGGAGGTATACCCCATCGAGCTGCCCGCCAACACGCAGTTCGACACTGAGAGCATCCGCACCACCCTGCACCAGCTCGAGGAGGAGCAGGCGGTCTACACGGTGAAGAAGGGCGACACCTTCAACGCCATCGCCTATTCTCTGGACATGTGGCCCAACGAGCTGTCCGTACTCAACCCTGACGTCATCGTCGATAAGCTGTGGGTGGACCAGGAACTGGTCATCCGTCAGGCGGTGCCCTATCTGTCGGTCCAGATGGTGGCGGACGAGACCTACGAGGAGACCGTGCCCAGCCCCGTGGAGTATATCGAGACGCCCGACCTCTATGTGGGCGATACCCAGGTGAAGGAAGAGGGCGAGGACGGCCTGGAGCGGGTGAACGCCTATGTGGCCTATATCAACGGCGTGGAGATGGGCCGTGAGGTCAAGTCCACCGAGACTTTGAAAGAGGCCACGATCACCTATTCCTACACCGGCACGACGCCCCGGCCCGTCACCGCTTCCAACGGCTATTATATCTGGCCGGTGCGGGGCAGGATCACCTCCAACTTCGGTTCCCGCAATCTGTGGGGGAGCTATGACTTCCATCTCGGGCTGGACATCGCCTGCCCCATGGGCACCGGCATCAAAGCCTCCGACGGCGGCACTGTCATCAAGGCGGGCTGGAGCGGGAGCTATGGCAACCTGGTGGCCATCCAGCACGACAACGGCACCATCACCTATTATGCCCACAATTCCTCCGTTTTGGTGAGCGTGGGGCAAAAGGTGTACCAGGGCCAGATCATCGCCCGGGCGGGCATGACCGGCAATGCCAGTGGTCCTCACTGCCACTTCGAGGTGCGCGTCAACGGCACCAGCGTCAATCCCAGGAACTATCTGCAATAAGGCACAGCTTTCTCGAGCGCTCCCGGTCCGACCGGGAGCGCTCCTTTTTATTTTTCTCGAACAAAATTTTGAAACCCCCTTGACAAAATCGAACGGATATATTATCATAAGAAAAAGCGGCACAAAATGTCGAAAAACATTCCTCCTAAGGAGGATAGATGCCCGTTTTATGGGACCAAAGCGGCGGCGCCCGGATGTCGCGAGGTCGAGAGGAGGTTCCGAACGATGCACACCATATCCTACACTTCCACCGGCTGGGACCACAGCGCCATGGCCGCAGGCTTTGAAAGCAGCTCGGCCAAGGAACATCGGCCCACTTCGGCGCACGGCCCCGCGCAGGGGGCCCGCCATCCGGGTGGGGACAACGTGATCGATCTGACCGCGTGGCTGGAACAGGCCCAGGATGAGCCGGAAATAGCCGACTGGCTGGACGAAGAGCCGGACGAAGACGCGCCCGCACAGTGGCGCGCCCGCCGGAAGGACAAGAGGAGCCGGGCCATGTTCGCCGCCGAACTCACCGCCACCTTGAGCGTAGCGGCGGTCATGGCCGCGCTGACGATCCGGGTCCTGCTGTTCTGAGAGCGCCGGCCATCCTTCGCGGGCCGGGCAGCTCTCAGACCAATCCGTGTGGATCTGCGTTTGCATTTCCCGATCCGATGATGTATAATATACCTCAGCGGCTCATCTCGCCGTGAATCTACTCTCGTGAATGGAGCGAATCATGAAGATTTGGAAACGATCTCTGGCCCTGCTCATGGCAGGGGCCATGGCCCTGTCCCTGTTCGCCTGCGCCGGCGACGATCCCGATGCCTCCGCATCCCCTGACGTATCGCCCAGTGCCAGCGGGTCCGCCGCGCCCTCTACCGACCCGGATGCCGCCCCCTCCATCGATGTGGACCTGTCCCAAGGCGTGCTGGAGTTCTCCGCCGGACTGTCCGCCTCAGACGTCATGCTCACCGTCAACGGTACGGACATACCTGCGGACCTGTACCTTTACATGCTGGCTATGACCTGCTCGAGCATGCAGCAGTACCTCCCCTACTTCGGCATGACGCTGGAGGACGTGGCCGACACCGTGCTGGAAGAGAGCGTTTCTCTGTCGATCTACCACGCCCTCATGCGCCAGAAAGCGGCGGAGCTCGGCTGCCTGCTCACCGATGCCCAGCATGAGGAGATCCGTAAGCAGATCGAAGAGACCGATATAGAGGCCATCTTCCCCTACTGGGGCCTCTCCGACGAGAGCTTCGAGTTCATCTTCTCCATGGATCACTATTATTCCAACGTGCTGGAAGCCGCCACCCATGACCCCAGCCCGGAAGAGCTGGAGGACTACCTCACCTCCAAAGGGGTGTTCCGCGTCAAGCATATCCTGCTCAAAACGGTGGACGACAGCGGAGAGCTGCTGGCGGACAGCGCGGTGTCGGAGAAAAAGATCCAGGCCGAGGATCTGCTGACCCAGCTCCAGGCGGCGGAGGACATGCCCGCCAAGTTCGACGAGCTGATGAACGCCCACAGCGAGGACGGCCGTACTGAGGACGGCGCTCTGGCCGCGCCGGACGGCTATGTCTTCGACGGCGAGTCTTCCCTGGTGGGCGGCTTCCGGGAGGCCGCTCTGGAGCTGGCAGAAGGAGAGCTGTCCGGCATCGTGGAGACGGACTACGGCTACCACATCATGCTGCGCCTGCCCCTCACCGACGAGGACAAGGCCGAGTGGCAGTCCTCCTTCCGTCCCGACGCACTGAGCCAGCTCCTGACGCAGTGGCAGGAGAGCTCGGCGATCGTCCGCTCCGACGCGCTGTCCAACCTGAACGTGCCGGACTTCTACGACCGGCTCGCGGCCTATCAGCAGGCCCTGGACGCCCAAAACGCCCCTGCCGAGAGCGCTCCGGTGGAGAGCGGCGGCGTGGGCTGATCCTGCTGTCCCGCTCTTGACAGACGCCCCGATCTCTGCTATCATCTTCCTGTGATAAGGGAGTAATCGGCGGGACCTGTCCCGCGACGAGCGCCAACAGCAAGGCGGCCTCCGCCTGGTCTCGTATGAAACGATAAGACTTATCCGCAGTCTGGGACTGCGGATAAGTCTTTTTTGTTTCCCCGCTTGTCCCTCTTCCCTATCATTCGACCCCGCAGATCCGTATAGTAGAAGTGAAGAAAAGGAGTGTTGAACCATGAGCCAATGGTACGCCAAGACCCCCGGCCAGACCCTGGCCGGGCTGGAGACCAGCCGAAGCTCCGGCCTTTCCCCCCGCCAGGCGCAGGAGCGGCTGGAGAGATACGGTCCCAACCGGCTGGCAGGGGCCAAGAAGGCTTCGCTGGCCGCTCGCTTCCTGGCTCAGCTTCGGGACCCCATGATCCTGGTACTGCTGGCCGCAGCGGCGCTGTCCCTCCTGTCGTCCGGCGGGGAGGATTGGATGGAAGCGCTGATCATCCTCGTCATCGTGGGGGTGAACGCCTGCATCTCCATCTCCCAGGAGGACAGCGCGGAAAAAGCGCTGGAGGCCCTGCAAAAGATGTCCGCCCCCCTGGCCAAAGTGATCCGGGGCGGGGAACAGCTCCGCCTGGAGACGGACGCTCTGGTCCCCGGAGACATCATCGTGCTGGAGGCCGGGGATCTGGTCCCCGCCGACGCCCGGATCCTGGAGTGCGCCAACCTGAAAGCCGACGAATCCGCCATGACCGGAGAGTCCGTGCCTGTCAGCAAACAGGCCCAGGACGTCCTCCCGGCGGAAACGGTCCTGGGCGACCGGAGCAACATGGTCATCTCCTCCACCGTCATCACCAACGGCCGGGCCGTATGCGTGGTCACCGCCACCGGCATGGACACCGAGGTGGGACGCATCGCCGGGATGCTCATGGGGGAGGACGACACCTCCACTCCCCTCCAGCACAGGCTGACGGAGATCTCCAAGACCCTGTCCTTCGTATGCCTGGCGGTGTGCGCCGTCATGTTCGGGGTGGGGATGCTCTACCACCGCCCGCTCCTGGAGATGCTCATGGCCGCCGTCTCCCTGGCCGTGGCCGCCATCCCGGAGGGTCTGCCCGCCATCGTCACCATCGTGCTGGCCCTGGGCGTGCAGCGCATGGTGAAACACAACGCCATCGTGAAAAAGCTGCCCGCGGTGGAGACCTTGGGCTGTGCCGGCGTGATCTGCTCGGACAAGACGGGCACGCTCACCATGAACAAGATGACCGTCAAGCAGGTATGGACGCCTGGAGACCGGCACCGCAAAGAGGCCCTCACCATCGGCGCTCTGTGCAACGACACTCTCCTGACCATCGGAGAGGACGGCAAGGCCAGGACCACCGGGGACCCCACAGAGACCGCCTTCGTGGACGCCGCCCTGCTGGACGGCCTGGACAAGAACGCCATGGAAAAGGAGCTGCCCCGAGTGGCCGAGCTCCCCTTCGACTCCGACCGGAAGCTGATGAGCACCGTCCACCCTGTGAACGGCAGATACCGGGTGATGGTGAAGGGCGCTCCGGACGTACTGCTGTCCCGATGCACCCATATCCTTGCCGGGTCGGTGGTCCCCCTCACCGCTTCCCTGGCCCGGGACGTGGAGAGCGCCAACGCCTCCATGGCGGAGCAGGCCCTGCGGGTCCTCGCCTGCGGGTACAAAGACCTCGACGCATCGCCCAGCGGCCAGCCCACCTCTCAGGAGCTGGAGACCGGCCTCACCTTCGTGGGCCTGGTGGGCATGATCGACCCGCCCCGGACAGAGGTCAAAAAGGCGGTGGAACAGTGCTACGCTGCGGGCATCCGCCCGGTGATGATCACCGGCGACCACAAGCTCACCGCCGTCGCCATCGCCAAGGAACTGGACATCTTCCGGCCCGGGGACCTGGCCATCACCGGGGAGGACCTGGACTTCATGCCCCAGGAGCTGCTGGAACAGGACGTGGACAGGTTCGCCGTCTACGCCCGGGTGTCCCCGGAGCATAAGATGCGCATCGTCAAGGCGTGGCAGAAGAAAGGCATGGTAGTGGCCATGACCGGGGACGGGGTGAACGACGCCCCCGCCCTGAAGGTGGCGGACATTGGCTGTGCCATGGGCATCACCGGCACCGACGTGGCCAAGGGCGCGGCGGACATGATCCTCACCGACGACAACTTCGCCACCATCGTCCGGGCGGTGGAACAGGGCCGGGGCATCTATTCCAACATCAAGAAGGCCATCCATTACCTCCTCTCCTGCAACATCGGCGAGATCGTGACCCTGTTCCTGGCCACCCTGTTCAATTTCCATCAGCCCCCGCTGGTGGCGGTGCAGCTCCTGTGGCTCAATCTGGTCACCGATTCCCTCCCCGCCCTGGCCTTGGGCATGGAGCCGGTGGAGCCCGATCTCATGGAGGAGAAGCCACGCTCCGCCAGCGAGCCCCTGTTCACCCGCAGCTTCTCCATCCGCCTGGCCTGGCAGGGCGCGATGGTGGGCCTGCTCACCCTGGCCGCCTACTGGCTGGGCGAGTATGTGCTCAGCGACCCCTCCCTGGCGGACGCCACCGCCAATACCATGGCCTTTGCCACGCTCACCTTCTGCCAGCTCTTCCATGCCTTCGACGTGCGCAGCGAGCGGCGCTCCATCTTCCACATCGGCCTGTTCACCAATCCCTCCATGAACAAAGCTTTCCTGGTGGGCATGGCCCTACAGCTCTCCGTGCTGCTCGTCCCTCCGCTGATGGCGGTGTTCCAGGTGTGCCCGCTCTCCCCGGTGGAGTGGCTGGTGGTGCTGGCGCTGTCCCTCACTCCGCTGGCGGTGTGCGAGCTCGAAAAAGCCCTGCGCAGGTCGAAATGAACCGGGCGTAAAATTTTGGGGGAACGGGGCGAAACCCTCCGTTTGCCTGTTGCTTTTTCGGGCGGATATGTTTATAATCAATGTGTCAGAGTTCTAACAAAGTAGAGGCTCAAATTTTGACTGGAGGTCGATTCCCATGAAAGATCTATATGTCGTAAGCTGCTGCCGTACTGCGGTGGGCTCCTTCGGCGGAAGCCTGAAGGACGTCCCCGCCACCGACCTGGGCGCCACTGTGGTCAAGGCGGTCCTGGACCGCGCCAACGTGAAGCCTGAGCAGGTGGACGAGGTCATGTTCGGCTGCATCCTTACTGCCGCCCAGGGTCAGAACCCTGCCCGCCAGGTGGCCGTCAAGGCCGGCATCCCCTTCTCCGTCCCCGCCTACACCGTGGGCATGGTGTGCGGCTCCGGCATGAAGTCCGTCATCGAGGCCGCCCGGGCCATCCGCGCCGGGGATGCCGACGTGATCGTGTGCGGCGGCACTGAGAACATGAGCGCCGCTCCCTACGCCCTCCCCGACGAGCGCTGGGGCGCCCGGATGGGCGACAAGAAGGTCGTGGACACCATGATCCGCGACGGCCTGTGGGACGCTTACAACAACTACCACATGGGCACCACCGCCGAGAACATCTGCGACATCTGGGGCATCACCCGCGATGAGCTGGACGCTTTCGCCGCCGGCTCTCAGCAGAAGACCGAGGCCGCCCAGAAGGCCGGTCGTTTCGACGACGAGATCGTCCCCGTCATGGTCAAGAAGAAGAAAGAGATGGTGGAGTTCAAGGTGGATGAGTTCCCCAAGGCCGGGGTCACCGCCGAGGGCATCGCCAAGCTGCGCGGCGCGTTCCCCGTGGGTCCCGAGGGCGTGGAGGACGAAGTGGTCCATACCTTCGAGCTCACCCAGGTACATGAGGCCGACGCCCGCAAGCATGTCCAGCGCGTCACCGCCGCCAACGCCTCCGGCATCAACGACGGCGCCGCCGCCATCGTGCTGGCCTCCGGCGAGGCCGTGGAGAAGTACGGCCTGAAGCCCATGGCCAAGCTGGTGAGCTGGGGCCACGGGGGCGTGGATCCCAAGATCATGGGCGTGGGTCCCGTCCCCGCTTCCCGCGAGGCCATGAAGAAGGCCGGCGTCACCATCAAGGACATCGATCTCGTGGAGGCCAACGAGGCTTTCGCCGCTCAGTCCATCGCCGTGGCCCGGGAGCTGGACTTCGACATGAGCAAGGTCAACGTCAACGGCGGCGCCATTTCCATCGGCCACCCCGTGGGCGCTTCCGGCGCACGCATCATCGTCACCCTGCTCCACGAGATGCAGAAGCGGGACGACGCCAAGCGCGGCCTGGCCACCCTGTGCATCGGCGGCGGCATGGGCGTCGCCACCATCTTCGAGAAGTGCTAAAAGGGGCCTGAGATGGACTATCTAGCCCTGTACAAAGAGAAACTGACCACCGCTGAGGAAGCGGTGAAAGCAGTCAAGTCCGGCGACTGGGTAGATTATACCTGGTGCACCAACCATCCTGTGGCCCTGGACAAAGCCCTCGCGGCCCGGAAAGACGAGCTGTTCGACGTGAAGGTGCGGGGCGGCGTCACCATGTGGATGCCCGAGATCGCCAAAGCGGACGACGCGGGCGACCACTTCACCTGGAACGCTTGGCACTGCTCCGGCGTGGACCGCAAGATCATCTCCAAGGGCATGGGCTTCTTCGCCCCCATCCGTTACTCCGAGCTGCCCCGGTTCTATCGGGAGAACGTGGAGGTGGACGTGGCCATGCTCCAGGTCACCCCCATGGACAACCACGGGAACTTCAGCTTCGCGCTGGCCGCCTCCCATCTGGCCGACCTGCTGGCCAAGGCCAAGACCATCATCGTGGAGGTCAACCGGAACATGCCCTGGGTATACGGCCTCACCGGCAGCGAGATCAACATCAAGGATGTGGACTTCGTCGTCGAAGGGGACGATCCTCCCATCGCCCAGCTCGGCGCCGGCGGCGAGCCCTCGGACGTGGACAAGGCGGTGGCCAACCTCATCGTGCCCGAGATCCCCAACGGGGCATGTCTCCAGCTCGGCATCGGCGGTATGCCCAATGCCGTGGGCTCCATGATCGCCCAATCCGACCTGAAGGATCTCGGCGTACACACGGAGATGTATGTGGACGGCTTCGTGGACATCGCCCTGGCGGGCAAGATCACCGGGCTGCGCAAGAACTTGGACAAGGGCCGGCAGGTGTACGCCTTCGCGGCGGGCACCCAAAAGCTCTACGACTACGTGGACCGCAATCCCGACGTGATGGCGGCTCCCGTGGACTACACCAACGACGTGCGGGTATTGGCCCAGTTGGACGACTTCATCTCCATCAACAACGCCATCGACCTGGACCTGTTCGGGCAGGTGAACGCCGAATCCGCCGGCCTCCGGCAGATCTCCGGCACCGGCGGTCAACTGGACTTCGTGATGGGCGCTTACCTGTCCAATGGCGGCAAGAGCTTCATCTGCCTGTCCTCTACCGTCACCGGCAAGGACGGCAGCGTGAAGAGCCGCATCGTGCCCACCTTGGCCAAAGGCTCCATCGCCACCGATCCCCGGTCCTGCGTACAGTACCTGGTCACCGAATACGGCATGGTGAACTTGAAGGGCCTGTCCACCTGGGAGCGGGCCGCGGCCATCATCAGCATCGCCCATCCCGACTTCCGGGACGAACTCATCGCCGAAGCCGGCAAGATGGGCATCTGGCGCCACAGCAACAAGCGTTGACGCTACATATCATACATCGTGTGGAGGGGCCTGCTTCTGGCGGGCCCCTCCTCCTTTTTCCTGAAACCATATCCACGTTTCCTGTGTTATGATAGATGGAAACGCGTTCCACCTTGGGCCTGCACCTTTTCGGGCCCGTCCATCCTCCACGAAAGGGGGCGTTCCTTTGACGGAAAAAGAACTGGTCAAGGCCCTGCATCGAGGGGATCTGTCCGCCTTGGAGGTGCTCCTGGACCGATATACGTCCTATGTCTCCTCCGTGATCTCCCGCATCCTGCGGGGGCGGCAGGCGGACGTGGAGGAACTGACGGCGGACGTGTTCCTGGCCGCCTGGGACAACCGGGAAAAGCTGCGCCCGGGCAAGGTGAAAGGCTACCTGGGGGCTATCGCTCGAAACCGGGCCTTCAACCTCCTCCGGTCGGACCATGTGGCCCTGCCTTTGGAGCATGACGTGCTGTTCCTGGAAACGGACGGGCCCGACCGGGAGCTGGACCGCCGGGAGACCGCGCGGATCGTGAACAAGGCGCTGTCCCAACTGGACAGGCCGCAGCGTGAGCTGTTCGTCCGGCACTATTACTACGGCCAGACCGTCCAGGAGGCGGCCCTGGCCATGGGGCTGAACCTGTCTACGGCCAAGACCTGGCTGCGCCGGGGGCGGGACACATTGAGGACGATTTTGCGAAAGGAGGGATATGGCCATGAGGCGCATCGAGATCTCAAGGCTGATGGATGAATATGTGGACACGGAATTCTTCCCGACCGGGGGCAGCGCTGCCTCTGCGGACGCGGTGAAGGGCTGGGTACTGGCCAACGCCGCGCCGGTGGAAAAGCGGTCGATGCCGGCGAAGAAAAAGCTTGCCCTGATCGCGGTGCTGGCGGCGGTGTTGGTGGTGCTGGTAGGCGCGGGGGTGCCCACCAGGGTGTTCCAGATCCTGGGCGGCACTGCGATCTATCAAGAGCTCCCCGGTGAGCGGAGACTCACCTGTATCGAGAAGTCCCCGGTCTCCCTGGAGGACGGACGGCTATGGTTCATCGCCGATGGACAGCGCACCGACATCACCGATCTCATCGATGAGGATACGCCATACATCTACGACGGCTGCGACCCAGAGATCGGCCTGGTGGACTATATGATCGTAGGCGGTACGATCGATGACTACGGCTGGTACGAATGGACCGACGCGCCTTGGATGGGCTTCGGGAGCGGGGGCGGTGTGAACGTAGAGAGGATCTATTATATTGTGGACGGCGTGACCTATGATGCGGAAAGTTTTGAGTCGCGATGGGGCAGCATGGGCCCGTTCGGGATGGACTGGACCATGGTCACCCAGGACCGCCAATGGGTAGTGGCCGCCGCAAAGGAGCTCGAGATCCCGTTCGTGCCGTCTGCCGCCGAAACTGACACTACCCTTCCAGCTCCATAAGTGATAGAATGGACTTCCCCACATGGGGAAGTCCATTTCGTTCTGGAGGGGATGTCATGACTCATGAGGACTATATGCTGGAGGCCCTGGATCTGGCCCGGGCCTGCCTGACCAGCGGCGACGTGCCGGTGGGCTGCGTGGTGACGGATCCCGACGGCAAGATCGTCGGCCGGGGCCGCAACCGCCGGGAGGCAGACCACCTGGCCACCGCCCACGCTGAGATAGAGGCCATCCGTCAGGCTTGCGCTGCGTGTAGCTCCTGGCGGCTGACCGGGTGCACCCTGTACGTCACCTTGGAACCCTGCCCCATGTGCGCCGGGGCCATCATCAACTCTAGGATCTCCACCGTGCGCTACGGGGCCAGGGAGGAGAAGTCAGGCTGCTGCGGCTCAGTGCTCAACCTGTTCGAGGAACACTTCAATCACCGTCCCAGGATCTATGGCGGGCTGCTGGAACGGGAATGTCGAGGCTTGCTGGAGGACTTCTTCCAGGGACTGCGGAAGATTTAACATTACTGTAACACTTTAACGCAAACTTTTGAAACATCTCCGGCGTATCTTGATACTTGCAAGAGACATCCTTTCTTTTTCATTCTATCCTCCATTCACTGGACCGGGGCCTGAAAGGCCCCGGTCCGACTTTTTGCCTGCGAATGGGGTCCGTCACCTCCACATGCACTGCTCAGCAGAAATTCGATCTTCCCTGGCGACATGGACCGGATCCTGCCGCACGTCTTTTGCCCGGATACGATCCCCACCAGGCTGGAACGCTTTCTCGATGGCCACGCTGGCCCCTGCCACCACTGCGGTGAGGACCTTATCGATCTTCGTCCCGGCAAACAGCCGTGCCCATTCCTTCCCCATGGCGGTGAACAGCTCCACATCTAGCTGATGGTTGAGGAAGCTGTCCACCTTCAGCATCTCTCCATCCTCCACTGCGCCGTCCCGGCGGATGCGTTCTTCCAATCGCTCCACGTTCTCTCTCCTTTCTTTTTTCCCGTTTTTCCACTCTTATCCTTTCGATCTCCTCTTGCCCTTCCCGCTTTTTTTTGGTACAATAGCTCGGCCGCAGCATCGAGTTGCGGCCCGAGATATCGTCCGGCTCCACCGACCGGGCGCACATTTGAAAGAGGGCTTTTGTCATGCGTTTCAAGGAGACCGTGCGCGATTATCTCCTGCTCACTCTGGGTACGTTTTTGGTCGCTGTGGGGGTCTATCTCTTCAAGTTCTCCAACAGCTTCAACACCGGCGGCGTCACCGGCCTGGCCGTCATCCTCAACGCCGTGGTCCCAGGGGTGAGCGCTTCCACCTTCGCCTCCGTCATCAACCTGGCGTTCCTCGTGCTCGGCTTCCTGGCGTTGGACCGCAGCTTTGGCGTGCGCACCGTATACTGCTCCGTGCTCTTCTCCGCCATGCTGTCCGGTTTCGAGTGGCTGTTCCCTCTGCCCGCTCCCCTCACCGACCAAAAGATGCTGGAGCTGTTCTTCGCTGTGATCCTGCCCTCCCTGGGCGCCGCTATCCTGTTCAACCTGCAAAGCTCCACCGGCGGCACCGACATCCTGGCTATGATCCTCAAACGGTTCTCCAGCCTGGATATCGGTATGGCGCTCTTATATGTGGACGTGGTCATCGCCGCTTCCACCCTGTATTTCGTCGGCATCGAGGCCGGGCTGTATTCGGTGCTGGGCCTGGTGCTCAAATCGGTGGTGGTGGATTCGGTGATCGAATCCCTCAACCGCCGGAAGAGCTTTTTGGCCGTCACATCTTGCCCCGAGCAGACCTGTGACTTCATCACTCACACCCTCCATCGCTCCGCCACCTATTGGCAGGCCGAGGGTGCGTACTCCCATGAGTCCAAGTGGGTGGTGCTCACCGCCCTGTCCCGCTCCCAGGCGGTCGCCCTTCGGCTCTACTTGAGATCCACCGATCCCCATGCCTTCATCCTCGTGACCAACTCCAGCGAGATCTTCGGAAAAGGCTTCATGCGGGCATGAACCCCGTAAAACAGGGCTTGTCCTTCCCTCTTCGATGGAATTCGCCTCCCGGCTGTGGTATGCTTTCGTCATGATCACAGCGGGAGGCGTTCTTTATGGGTCTCTTTCAGAAAACGAACAAACGGCAGATATTGGAACTGCCCATCAGTGACATCCGGGCCAACCCCCATCAGCCCCGCCGGGATTTCACCCCAGGGGATCTGGCCGAGCTGGCCATGTCCATCTCTCAAGTGGGCATCCTCCAGCCGCTCTCCGTGCGGCGCATCCGGAACGGCTGGGAACTGATCGCCGGGGAGCGCCGGCTCCGTGCTGCGGTATTGGCGGGCCTGACCAGCGTCCCCTGCCTCCCCATCGAGGCAGACGACGACACCTCCGCCCTCCTGGCCCTGGTGGAGAACCTCCAGCGGAAGGATCTGGACCTGTGGGAAGAGGCGGCCGCCCTGCGCCAGCTCATCGATAGGCATCATCTCTCTCAGGAGGAGGCAGCTCGAAAGGTGGGCAAGAGCCAATCCGCTGTGGCCAACAAGCTCCGGCTGTTGAGGTTGCCTGAGGACGTGATCGCCGAGCTGCGCGCCAGCCATCTCACCGAGCGTCATGCCCGTGCCCTGCTCCGCCTGGGCACCCCGGAGCTACAGCGCACAGCCTTGGCGCACATCCGCAAGCAGCAGCTCAACGTGGCCCAGACCGAGAGCTACATCGAGCGTCTCTGCCGCCGGGACCCGCCCTCACGCCGGGCCGCGCCGGTATACCGCATCCGTGATGTGCGGCTCTTCCTCAACACGGTGAAGCGCAGTCTTGCGGTGATGCAGTCCGCTGGTGTGAACGCCCACTGCGGCCGCGAGGAAACGGACAGCGAGATCACTCTCACCATCCATATCCCGAAGTGAGCCATTCCCTACATAGCTTTTATCTGTACGGATCGTTTCACGTGAAACATTTTGCATACCTCCCTGCCATCCTGCAAGAGAAGGAGCTGCCTCCATTCGGGGGGCAGCTCCCTTTTTGTCATTCTCTTCCAAAGTCGATCGCCCATGACGATCCACGAACGTTGGACGCCTCTGTGCACAGATATCCTGATGCCGACACAAGGATCTGTCGTCCGGCCCAGCTCTTATACCGTCCGACATGTTTCACGTGAAACACCCACTTGTCAAAAGGCAGGCAGGAGGACCTGCCTTTTTTGTCTCTTTCATCGGGATGTTATTTTTGTAAAACGGTTGAAATCGCTCCCCAAACAGGATATAATTGATTCCACTGCCGCAAAGTGTTGTGAAAACACTCACTTCGCACAAGGAGAAAGGGGAGCATCCCATGGGCAAGAGCATCGCCATCGTGAATCAAAAAGGCGGCGTGGGCAAAACGACATCCTGCGTCAACCTTGCTGCCGCCCTCACCGCCCAAGGGGCACGGGTCCTGGTATGTGATTTCGACCCTCAGGGCAACGCCACCTCCGGCTTTGGCCTGGACAAGACCCGCTCCCCCAGCGTCTATGACGTCATCTTGGGCGGCGCGCCGATCGACAAGGCCATCGTCCCCACCCGCTGGGCGGACGTGATACCGTCTAACAAGGCCCTGTCCGGCGCTACCGTAGAACTCATCGGCCTGGACCGGAGAGAGTTTCGCCTCCGAGACGCCTTGGAAGAGGTCAAGAGCGGCTATGATTTCATCTTCATCGATTGTCCTCCCTCCCTGGAACTGCTCACCCTGGACGCACTGTGTGCTGCCGATACGCTGTTGGTCCCCGTGCAATGCGAGTACTACGCGCTGGAAGGTCTTTCCGATCTTATGTACACCGTCCGGCTGGCCAAGCAGCGGCTCAACCCCACGTTGGAGCTGGAGGGCGTGGTCCTCACCATGTATGACGGCCGCACCAACCTGTCCCTCCAGGTGGCGGAAGAGGTCAAACGCCATTTCCCAGGCAAGGTATATGCCTCGGTGATCCCTCGCAACGTGCGGCTGTCCGAGGCCCCCAGCCATGGCGTGCCCGTATCTGTTTACGATCCTTTGTCCCGAGGGGCGGAAGCTTACGAAGGGTTGGCAAAGGAATTTCTCCGCCGCAGCCCCATCGCTGCGAAATGAAGCTCAAGAAGGAGCTTAGAAAGGAATGAACCCAATGGCAAAAGCCAAAGGTCTGGGCAAGGGGCTGGACGCCCTCATGGGGGACGCCACGCTCCAGAACCAGGAATCAGGCTCCATCCTCTTGCCCATATCTCAGGTGGAACCCGGCCTGAACCAGCCCAGGAAACGATTCGATGACGGATCGCTGGCCGATCTGGCCGCCTCCATCGAGGAACACGGCGTGATCCAGCCCCTCACGGTCCGGCGGCTGGGCACCGGTTACTATCAGATCATCGCCGGGGAGCGGCGGTGGCGGGCCGCCAAACTGGCGGGCCGGAAAGAGGTCCCCGCGATCATCATCGAAGCGGACGATCGGAAGGTCTTGGAGCTGGGACTCATCGAGAACCTCCAGCGGGAAGACCTGAACCCTGTGGAAGAAGCGGAGGGCTACCTGGCCCTGCTCACCGATTTTGGCCTCACCCAAGAGGAATTGGCCAAACGGATGGGCAAATCACGCCCCGCGATCGCCAATGCGCTGCGCCTCACCGCCCTCCCCCCTGCCGTTCGGGAAATGCTGGTGGACGGTACGCTCACCGCCGGACACGGGCGGACCGTTCTCATGGTAGAGGGAGAACAGGCACAGATCGCTTTCGCCCAAAAGATCGTGGCGGATGGCTTGAACGTGCGGCAGGCCGAAGCCGCCGCCAAGCATTTCACCTTGGCGCCCCCAGAGGAGAAGAAGCCGAAGCCGGTGGATGAGAATCACATCTATATCGAGGCTGCTCAAAAGGACCTCTCCCTGCGCCTTGGGCGGAAGGTCACCATTTCCAGTGGCCGGAAAAAGGGCAAGCTGGAGCTGGAATATTACGATGTAGACGACCTCAACGATCTGTTGGAGCAATTGGGCCGGCTCACACCGGCGGACGCGCCCTCGGAAGGGGGCGATGAGCTGTGAGCGACGCGGAAGATATCCTGAACGACAGCCCCAAGGATACCACATCCTCCCCCTCCCAGCGATCGTCAGAGTCCCAAGGGAGCACACCTGACGAAGCCTCTCCCTCACACAAGGAGAGCGCAGTCTCCCTCCAGGAGCAGAGGAACAAACGCTCCTCCGTATATGTCTATCTGGCGGTCCTCTTCGGCGCAGCCTTCCTCATGCTGCTGCTGGCCTATCTCGTGCAGCAGCGCAACAACGCCAGCGTCCTCAGCGACCTGCGCACCACCACCGCCTCTCGGGAGGAGCTGCTGGAAAGCATCCGGCTCTTGGAGGAGGAGATCGTGGACCTCCAGAACGACAAAGCCAAGCTGGAAGGATCCACTTCCACAGCCGAGGAGCAGAACCAGGCCCTACAGCAGAGGATCGACGAATATCAAAGCCAGATGGACGCGAGGACCCGTCAGCTCGAGATCGTCAATACCTTGTGGTATTTGGAACGCTTCTGTAACGAACAAGACTTCCTCATGGCCGCCTGTATCGTGGAGGACTGCGATCGCCTCTATAACAATCTTGAACCGGACTTCCAAAAAGAGGGCAACTATCTCCTGCCTGGACAGACGAGCCGATATAAGGAGCTGCGGGACCGGCTGGAGGAAAACGGCTATGTACTCGTCGTCCGAACCATAGAAGCGGATGGAAGCGTCTCCTCCGAGGACGCCGCCGTGGCCCAAGCCTTGGCGGCAGAGTTGGACGAGGACACGTCCAGGACCATAGACACCGCCCGCAGCCTGTGGAAGATCCTCTTCCACTATCCCCACCAGTCGGATATCGCCGCCCGATCGATGGTCGAGTTCTGCGCTCCAGAAAGCGGGAACGTGGAACGGCTGACCGGCGAGGCGTTCCAGGACAGCACACTGGTGCTCTTGGAACAGATCAAAGCGGAGCTCATCGCCAGCGGTGAACTGACACAGGGACCAGACGGTGTGATATCCAAGAGCAGTGACGCCGGTCCGTCATGACCAATCGTTTCACGTGAAACATTCGAGGAGCAATGAATGGACGGCAACCGATCGGCCCAAGATATCCTCGATGAGATCGTAGACCGCTCCAAAAGACCTCCCTCCCCCTTTTACGAACAGACCGGGAGAATAGCCCCCCTCCCCGTCCTCTCTACGGCTTGTAGAAAAGGGCGCCGCATCTCAGCTCATACCGGCGATTCGGTCTATGCCACCCTCGAAAGCAAGCGCCATAAGACCAGAGCTCTCGGCCGGAAGAGTGACCATTCCAAAACAAAAAGGATGAGATATTCATGTTGGACATCAAATTTCTCCGGGAACAGCCGGAGCTCGTTAAGGAAAACATCAAAAAGAAATTCCAGGAGGAGAAGCTCCCCCTGGTGGATGAGGTCATCGAATTGGACCGCCGCAATCGGGAGGCCATGACCGAAGCCAACAGCCTGCGCTGCGCCCGGAACGACCTGTCCAAACAGATCGGTATCCTCATGGGCCAGGCCAAAAAGGATCCATCCAAACTGGCGGAAGCCGAAGAGGCCAAAGCCAAAGTGAAAGCCAACGCTGACCGCCTGGCAGAGCTGGAAAAGCTCGAGACCGAATTGGCCGCAGAGATCCGCAAGATCATGCTCACCATCCCCAACATCATCGACCCGGCCGTCCCCATCGGCCCGGACGACTCCGCCAACGTGGAGGTAGAGCGGTTCGGTGAGGCCATCGTCCCCGATTTCGAGATCCCCTACCACACCGACATCATGGAGCGGTTCGACGGCGTGGACATGGATGCAGCAGGCCGCGTGTCCGGCGCGGGATTCTATTACCTCATGGGCGACATCGCCCGGCTCCACGAGGCGGTGTTGGCTTATGCGCGGGATTTCATGATCGATAAGGGCTTCACCTTCTGCATCCCCCCCTTCATGATCCACGGCAACGTGGTGGAAGGCGTCATGTCCCAGACCGATATGGACGCCATGATGTATAAAATCGAAGGGGAGGATCTGTACCTCATCGGCACCAGCGAACACTCCATGATCGGCAAATTCATCGACCAGATGATCCCCGAGGAGAAGCTGCCCCAGACCCTGACCTCCTACTCCCCCTGTTTCCGAAAGGAGAAGGGTTCCCACGGCATCGAAGAGCGGGGCGTATACCGCATCCATCAATTTGAAAAGCAGGAAATGATCGTGGTCTGCAAGCCGGAGGACTCCGCCTCCTGGTATGAGAAGATGTGGCGCTACTCTGTGGAGCTGTTCCGTTCCATGGACATCCCTGTGCGGCAGCTCGAATGCTGTTCCGGCGATCTGGCCGACCTGAAGGTGAGGTCCTGCGATATCGAGGCTTGGTCTCCCCGGCAAAAGAAGTATTTCGAAGTCTGCTCTTGCTCCAACCTGGGCGACGCCCAGGCACGCCGCCTGAAGATGCGAGTGAAAGGGGAAACCGGCACCTATCTGCCGCATACCCTGAACAACACTGTGGCCGCGCCTCCCCGTATGCTCATCGCTCTGCTGGAGAACAATCTCCAGCCCGACGGCTCCGTGAAGATCCCCGCAGTGCTCCAGCCCTACATGGGCGGGACCCAGGTGCTCACACCGAAGCACTGAATCCTTGAAGGAAATACCCGCAGCCTCACCTCATCCTCCGTACCCTCTCCTGCTTGGATCGATATGGCTTCCAGCAGGATGTTCAAGGGGAACCGATCGGCCCCACACTCTAAATTTTAAGGAGAAATCATGATGAAAAAGCTTTGGAAAGTCCTTGGGATCGCCACCCTTGCCGCCGCCGTGGTCCCCTGCCGCATCACACAGGACAAAGAGACCGGCAAGAAAAAGTTCCGATCCCTTTTGATCTCGGTAGACATCGGCCCTGCCAAGAACAAGCAAGGCACCTCTGTCGGCATCAACCTCGGCGACGGGGTCCTCAATCATTTGATCATGGGCTCCGCTAAGACGAAGGAGAGCGATATGTTCACCGACGATCCTCAGGAAGCCGTCCTGTTCGCTGACGACGATCCCGAAGCCGCGGTGGTGGAGCCCACCCCCACTGAGACCGCTGCCCCCGCAGAGAGTGAGAGTGTCCAGGCCACGGAAGAGGATTTCGATCCGGAGATCTGACAAAGCAGTCATCGGGATCAGGGCATCGCCCTGCGGGGCGTCACTTTCTCTCACGCGAGAGAAAGTGACCAAAGAGAGCGCTCAAGGGGGAAAATGCTCGCAGGCTCGCACTTTTTCCCCCTTGAGAATCCCGCTTTACGGAGGCCTGCGCCCGGGACGAGGCAAGGATCCCTTTCGGCTACTGTGGCTTACGGATGGGCGCCCACTTCGCTGTCCGGCCCACATGGGCCTGACGGTCTATGTACTATGAGGATGCCCCTCCCTCCCAGCGCCTGAGTGGTCCCCCGTATATGATCCCTCCCGCTGGACCACCGATCCATCCTACTCGTCCCAACGATCAACGAAGGGCACACAGCGTCCCTAGCCGCAACCCCGCACAAAACCCTTGCGTAAAAAATATCCGCCGCTCTGCATCCGTACTGTCGTCTTTGACTTCTGCCAAACGCTGGAGCATTTCCAACTCCTTGCCGGACAGTACTTCCGATAGACGTTCATATCTGTTCTCCACACGACGGACATTTTCCTCATATTCCCGGATCATGTCCCGGTCCATCAGCCACCATGACAAGTCAGATCTCTCATACGACTTGACATACAATGATTCCAACTCTGGTATCATGTCATTCACCCTTTCCTTAATCAGCTCTCAATAGTAATTTTTGATGTGGACTCTCACCATCCTATTCAGCACTTCTATTATAACACTTCATATATAAGTTGTCAATTATAAGGAGGTCTGTGCTTGGAAAACTTTAGCACACGGCTGCGCATATGTAGGCAAAAGCGAGGGCTGACTCAGGAAGATACAGCACACATACTCCATATCCGATACTCTACCTATTGCCGCTACGAACACGGAGGGACCGAACCAACGATTTCAAACGCGGCCAGGATCGCTGACTTTTTCGGCGTGTCGCTGGACTATCTGGCAGGCCGGAGCGACGAACCGTGAGGCGCGGGAGGTGACCTGCGGCTACGATGAGTGACGCAGGAACGTGAGCGGCTGAGCGAAGCCAACAGGAAACGAGTCGGAAAGCAATGAGCGCCGGAAGGGTCATCGACCCGGAAGGAGCAGAGGCCCTGCGTAAAAGGGGTCCTTAGGGGGAAGATCCTGTGAGCGAGGGAGCGCCCTTGGCTCCCGAAACCGAACCGGATCTTCCCCCTAAGCGTCCTTTTGGTCACTTTTCCCACGCGGGAAAAGTGACCCGCCGGAGGCAATGAGGAGGAAAACTGATGGAAGATCAAGATCCTATCCGATCCCAAGACGAAAAAACACCATCCAGCGACTTTGTCCCCGCTTCCTTTGAAAAGCGGACCGCCGCCTGGATGGGCATCGCTTACGTGCTCATGCTGCTGTTCATCCTCAACTATTCCCTGTTCACCGGAGGACGGGATCTGCCTGGCACGTTCCCGCTGTTCTTGATCCCAGTGTCCGTGGCCCTGGCGGTGGTAGAGATCCACCGGATCAGGGCAGGCGACGGATCGGGCGGGGCTGCAAAAAGGGTCCTGATTCTCATCGCCTGTGCCGCCGGCCTGTTCTTTGGCCTGGCCCTCGGAGTGCCCGCCCTCCTGGCGGCGTTAGGAGGGTGAAATCATGGAGGCGACGATCCGTTCCGGTCTGACCTGCCTGGATCTGGCCCAACGCGTCCCGTCCGACGCCCCAGCCCTGTTGGCCCGATACGGCCAGCTCTTGTTGGAAAAGAACCGGGTGATGAACCTCACCGCCATCACGCAGCCAAAAGACGTAGCCACCATGCACATGCTGGACTGTGCCGTGCTGCTCATGGGGACCGACTTTGAAGGCAAGAGCCTGATAGACGTAGGGACAGGGGCCGGATTCCCTGGAGTGCCGCTGAAGATCCTGGTCCCATCCCTGGAGGTCACTCTGCTGGACTCCCTGAACAAACGGGTGGATTGGCTGACGGAGGTCTGCGATACACTGGAGCTGGAAGGCATCCACGCCATCCACGCCCGGGCAGAAGAGGCTGGACGAGACCCCGATCTTCGGGAACGTTTCGATCTTGCTACGGCTCGGGCAGTCGCAGACCTTCGGTCCCTGTGCGAGCTCTGTCTGCCTTTCGTCAAACCAGGCGGGCACTTTTTGGCCATGAAAGGGCCCGGGTGCGATGACGAGATCCATGACGCTTTGCCTGCCATCCAGACCTTGGGAGGCAGATTGGGACCGTGCTTCGACCGCACCATCCCTCACACAGATGTCGTCCATCGCGTGGTGCTCATAGAAAAGATCTCCTCCACCCCGTTTGGATACCCCCGCCGATGGGCCAAAATACAAAAGTCCCCACTATGAGGCGCCGTCCGCACCCATAGGTGGAAATATCTGGACCGATCCGATTTTCTCAAGATTTTTGTTGCCATTTCCATCGATCCATGGTATGATTTTCTATGTATCGGAAGGAGGTGTCCTATGGGCACTGCCGTCATGGTCACATCTGGAAAGGGGGGCACAGGCAAGACCTCGCTCACCGCTGGCGCGGCTTCCTGCCTGGCGGCGCTGGGCCATAGGGTGCTCTGCATCGATCTGGACATCGGCCTGCGCAACCTGGACCTGGCCTTGGGGCTTTCCGACCGAGCCGTCATGGACTTCACCGATGTGATGGAATACCGTTGTTCTCTTCTAAGCGCGTGCGTGGAACAACCTGAGATACGGGGCCTGTTCCTGCTCACCGCCCCTTTGAACGGTCAGGACTTGGATCGGGAACGATTCCACGATCTGGTCGATGAGGCCAAGGATTACTTCGACTACATCCTCATGGACTCTCCCGCCGGGCTTGGGGAGGGCTTCCAGCTCGCCATAATCGCCGCCGACCGAGCCATCGTGGTATCTTGCGTGGATCCCGCCGCCCTTCGCGACGCTCAGCGGACCGTGACCGAGCTCCATGCTCTGCCACAGCTCCACCTCGTGATGAACCGGGTCCAGCCCAAGCTCATCGCAAAGCTCCGCACCTCCATCGATAACGCCATGGACGCCGCCGGCCTGCCCCTGTTGGGGGTCGTGCCGGAGGACCCTGCCGTCACCATGGCCACCGCCGCCGGAGTGCCCTTGGTCCTCACCACTTATAAAGGAGCGGCGCCCGCCTATTTGAACATCGCCAAGCGTCTTTTGGGACAACGGGTCCCACTGCTGCGCATCCGATAGCGATATCCCACAGAAAGGACGGATCTGAATGAATATAGCCCTGATGAGCCACGACAACAAAAAAGAACTGATGGTACAATTCTGCATCGCCTACTGCGGCATCCTTTCCAAGCATACTGTTTGCGCTACCAGCAACACCGGCCGTCAGGTCGCGGAAGCCACTGGCCTGCCCGTCCAGCTCTTCCTGGCCCATACCCAGGGAGGCAGCCAGCAGATCGGCGCCCGCATCGCCTATGATGAGATCGACATGGTGCTGTTCTTCAACGACCCCAACTCCGATGACCTGGAAAAAGACCTGAACTACATCATCAACCTGTGCGATCAGCACAACGTCCCCATCGCCACCAACGCGGCCACCGCCGAGATGCTCATCCATGGCCTGGCACGGGGCGACCTGGACTGGAGGCAGATCATCAAACCCACCACACCGCTGAAGGTGTGATCCATCGAACACGCCGCGATGAGACCGGATGAGTACCACTCACACCGCCGGACAGAGAAGAACGTCTTTGGCTGGAAGCGTTCACGGCAGGAGGCTGGGAAAGACGCCGGTGGAGCGGGCCCGGAGACGGGCCGGTCCCCTTCCCGCACCAGAAGGCCCAAAGGGCAGGCTATGCCTGCCGAACGTGGGTGGCACCACGAAGTATTGCGCAAGCAGTGCTCTCGTCCCATGCTCTATGGGGGGAGAGCATTTTTTTAGATAGAGGACGCATCATACCGGGCGGACATGCGGCCCGGCTCTCGAGCGAACATCGAAAGGAGAATCACCATGGCGAAACAAAGACCACGCACCCTGTCCGGCTTCATGGAGCTGCTCCCAGCCCGGCAGGCCCAATTCGAGCGCATGGCGGAACTGCTTCGGAGATCCTACGCCCTATATGGCTTCACCCCATTAGACACCCCGATCATCGAGGCCAGCGAGGTGCTCCTGGCCAAAGCCGGCGGTGAGACCGAAAAGCAGATCTACCGCTTCACCAAAGGGGACAGCGACCTGTCCCTGCGCTTCGACCTCACCGTGCCCCTGGCCAAATACGTGGCCCTGCACTACGCCGACCTGTCCTTCCCCTTCCGCCGCTTCCAGATCGGCAAGGTATACCGGGGCGAGCGCGCCCAGCGGGGACGGTTCCGGGAGTTCTATCAGGCCGACATCGACGTGATCGGCGACGGCAAGCTGGACATCGTGAACGAAGCTGAGATCCCCGCCATCATCTACCACACCTTCACCGCCCTGGGCCTGGAACGCTTCCAGATCCACGTCAACGACCGCAAGCTCCTGAACGGCTTCTTCTCCATGCTCCACCTGGAGGAAAAGTCCGGAGACGTGATGCGCACCGTGGACAAGCTGCCAAAGATCGGTCCCGACAAGGTCCGGGAACTGCTCATGGCTGACGGCGTCTCCCTCTCCCAAGAGCAGGCCGACGAGATCCTGAAGTTCATTTCGATAACAGGTAGTAATGACGAGATCCTGAACGCCTTAGAGGAATACCGAGGCCGCCACGGATCCTTCGATCAGGGGCTGGACGAGCTGTCCACCGTCGTGAGATACCTTTCCGCCTTCGGCGTGCCCGAGGACCACTTCGTCGTGGATCTCACCATCGCCCGGGGCCTCGACTACTACACCGGGAGCGTCTATGAGACCTTCATGCTCGACCACCCCGAGATCGGTTCCATCTGCTCCGGCGGACGATATGACAACTTGGCGGAATACTATACCGATAAACAACTCCCAGGCGTTGGGATCTCCATCGGCCTCACCCGCCTTTTCTACGTGCTCGAGGAACAAGGCTACCTCAACGACGAGCTGGACACCGCCCCCGCCGATGTGCTCATCTTCCCCATGACGGACGACATGGCCCCCGCCATCACCCTGGCCACCCGCCTGCGGGCCGAGGGGATACGCGCCCAGCTCTACACCGAGCAGAAGAAGTTCAAGCAGAAGATGACCTACGCCGACCGCCTGGGCGTGCCCTACACCGCGTTCTTAGGCGAGGACGAGATCGCCCAAGGGAAAGTATCCCTGAAGGACATGACCACCGGAGAACAGCGCCTGATGGCCGCAGACGAGGTCCCGGCCCAGATTCTGCCCACCCTGGATGCCCGCCGGGCCGCCGCGCCCATCCGCGAGCCCGAGAAGATTTGAACACCCATTGTATATTTTCCAAAATACGATACGAATAGGAGTTGATATCCATGTTCCAATCCCGCACCCACACCTGTAACGAGCTGCGCATGGATCACGTGGGCCAGCAAGTGAAGCTCGTCGGCTGGATGGAGAACGTCCGCGAAGTGGGCCAGAACCTGGCCTTCCTCGTCCTGCGCGATTTCTACGGGACCACCCAGATCGTGGTCGAGACCGAGGACATGATGGCCATCGTCAAGGGCCTCAACAAAGAGTCCACCATCTCCGTGGAGGGCGTCGTCCGGGAGCGCGACAGCAAGAACCCCAAGCTCCCCACCGGCGACATCGAAGTCGTCCCCGCCGGGATCGAGGTGCTCGGCCGCTGCCGCCACAACGAGCTCCCCTTCCAGATCAACCGCAGCCGCGAGGCCGACGAGACCCAGCGCCTCAAATACCGCTACCTCGATCTGCGCAACCCCGAGGTCAAGGACAACATCGTCCTGCGCTGCAACGTGGTCGCCGCCCTGCGCGCCGCCATGCTGGCCGAAGGCTTCCTGGAGATCACCACCCCGATCCTCACCGCCTCCTCCCCCGAGGGCGCCCGGGACTACCTCGTCCCCTCCCGCAAGCACCCCGGCAAGTTCTACGCTCTGCCCCAGGCCCCCCAGCAGTTCAAGCAGCTCCTCATGGCCTCCGGCTTCGACCGCTATTTCCAGATCGCCCCCTGCTTCCGGGACGAGGACGCCCGAGGCGACCGCTCCCCCGGCGAGTTCTATCAGCTCGACATGGAGATGGCCTTCGCCAGCCAGGACGACGTGTTCGCCGTGCTGGAACGGGTGCTCCCCCCCATCTTCGCCAAGTACGGCAAATACGACGTGGCTTCCCAGGCCCCCTTCGTGCGCATCCCCTTCCTGGAGGCCATGGACCGCTACGGCTCCGACAAGCCCGACCTGCGCATCGACCTGACCCTCACCGACGCCACCTCCCTGCTGGCCGGCTGCGGCTTCCCGCCCTTCGAGGATCAGACGGTGAAGGCGGTGGTCGTGTCCGGCTTCCAGGGCACCCGCAAGCAGATCGATGCCCTTTGCGCCGACGTGGAGATGCAGTCCGGCAACAAAGCCTACTGGTTCCGCTACGATGAGAGCGGCGAGATCGTCGGCGGCATCGCCAAGTTCGTCCAGCCCATCAAGGATCGGGTGGTGGAGGCCCTGGGCCTCGTCCCCGGCTGCTTCGTGGGCCTCACCGCCGGGAAGCTGCTCACCGCGCAAAAGACCGCCGGCGTGCTGCGCAGCAAGCTGGGCGCCTTCTGCCCCGGCCACATGGACACGGAACGCTATGAGTTCTGCTGGATCGTGGACTTCCCCATGTACGAGATCGGCGAGGAGTCCGGCGAGCTGGAGTTCTGCCACAATCCCTTCTCCATGCCCTCCGGCGGGGCGGACACCATCGAGAAGGCCATCCGCGGGGAGCTGGACCCCCTCACCATCACCGCCGATCAATACGACCTGGTGTGCAACGGCGTGGAGCTGTCCTCCGGCGCGGTGCGCAACCATGACCCCGAGATCATGATCAAGGCGTTCCAGATGGTCGGCTTGGGCGAGGACGACGTGAAAGCCAAGTTCCCCGCCATGTACAACGCCTTCACCTACGGCGCGCCCCCCCACGCCGGCATCGCCCCCGGAGTGGACCGCATGGTCATGCTGCTGGCGGGAGAGGACTCCATCCGGGAGATCATCCCCTTCCCCATGAACAAGAACGCCCAGGACGTGATGATGGGCGCGCCCGGCGTCGTGGAGCAGCGGCAGCTCGACGAACTGAACATCGCCTGCACGAAGCAAGAGGAGGAGTGACCTGGATCCGCCGATCCTGCCAACGCTGGAAAGCCAAAAGAAGCCCCCTCCCGCCGGGAAGGGGCTTCTTTTGCTCATCTTCTCTTGCAGATATCCATGACACCTTTCAGGTCCGATCCCATGGCGGCCTGCCAGCCGGAAGTGAACGCAGAGCGCACGAGCTCGAACATGGACTCGTGCATCTGCTCACACCTGGCTTCATCCAAGTACTTTGACAACGCTTCATCGAATTCTATTTCGTTCATCATGACTCACCTCCATATTACACGATTTGCCAATATAATACAATAATTTATCGTGTAACGCAAGACATATTCGTAAAAAATAGTATTATCGCTTATAGGGGTGATACTATGAAAGCAATAAAGAAATCGATCAGCATCACTTTAGATTATCCAATCCTTGAAAAATTAAAGGATCTTGCCGCATATGAGGACCGTTCTGTATCCAGTTACATCAATCTGGTCCTACGCGATCATTTAGAACGATTAGAGCAGGAAAAGAAATAAGAAGCGCCGGGTGACCCCGGCGCTTCCTTTTTTCATTTCAGCTTCTGCCACTCGCTGACCGCCAGCTCGTCGCAGCGCTGGTTGTACACGTTGTCCGCGTGGCCCTTCACCCAATGGAGCTTGACCTGATGCGTCTCGCACAGCTCCAGCAGCCGTTCCCAGAGATCGGGGTTGAGGGCCGGCTTCTTGTCCGCCTTGACCCAGCCCCTGGCCCTCCAGCCCCTGGCCCAGCCCTTCTCCAAGGCGTCGATCACGTACTTGGAGTCGGAATACAGCTCCACCGCGCACGGCTCCTTCAAGGCTTCCAGCCCGCGGATCGCGGCGGTGAGCTCCATGCGGTTGTTGGTGGTGCGCGGCTCGCCGCCGCTGAGCTCCCTTTTATGCTCGCCGAACATCAGGATGGCGCCCCAGCCCCCGGGGCCGGGGTTGCCGGAGCAGGCCCCGTCGGTATACAAGATGACGCTCTTCATTCATCCCTCCGCGGTCGGCTCATCGCCGGGGACCTCCACCGGCCCCTCGTCCGCCGGATAGGCGGCCTCGTCCTCCCCGCCCAGCTCCTTCTCGGCCAGGGACAGGGCGATGACCCGGTCGTCGCCATCCTTGAAGCGCATGACGATCACGCCCATGGTGGACCGCCCGGCCATGCGGATGCCGTCCACGTCGGTGCGGATCAGCGCGCCGGCCTGAGTGACCAGCAGCAGATCCTCGCTGCCGTCCACCACCTTCACGCCCACCACGGGGCCGGTCTTGTCCGTGACCTGATAGTTCTTGATGCCCAGGCCACCCCGGTTGGTGATGCGGTACTCCTCCACGGGGGTACGCTTGCCGTAGCCGTTTTCGGTGATGGTGAGCACGGCCTTGCCGGGCTTGGCCCGCGCCGCGCCCACCACATGATCGCCGGAGCGCAGGCGGATGCCCCGCACGCCCATGGACATACGACCGGTGGGCCGGACCTGGGCCTCCTCGAAGCAGACGGCCATACCGTCGTGGGTGGCGATGAGCAAGTTCTGTTCGCCGTCGGTCTCCCGGACCTCCATCAGCTCGTCCCCTTCGTCCAGGGTGATGACCCGCAGGCCGTTGTTGCGCAGGTTCTTCAGGGCGGAGGCGTCCAGCCGTTTGACGGTGCCGTTGCGGGTGAACATGGTGAGATACCGCTGGCCCTCGTCGGAGATGTCCCTGGTGTGGATCATGGCGGACACCTTCTCGTCCTGCTCCACCTGGAGGACGTTGACGATGTTGGTGCCCCGGGCGGCGCGGCCGGCCACGGGGATCTCGTAGCCCTTCTTGCGGAACACGCGGCCCTTGTCGGTGAAGAAGAGGATATGATCGTGGGTGGAGGCGGTGAAAACGGTGTTCACATAGTCCTCTTCCCGGGCGGTCATGCCCTTGCGGCCCATGCCGCCCTTGCCCTGAGCGGCGTACTCGCTGGCGGAGGTGCGTTTGATGTAGCCGTTGGCCGTCATGGTGAACACGGACTGCTCCTCTTCGATGAGGTCCTCGATATCGATCTCGTCGGCCACGTCCTGGATCTCGGTGATACGATCGTCGCCGTATTTGTCCCGGATGGCGATGAGCTCCTCCTTGAGCACGCCCTTGAGCATCTCCTCGCTGGCCAGCAGCTCGTTGAAGTAGGCGATCTTGGCCTCGATCTCCTTGTATTCCGCCTCCAGCTTCTCCCGGTTCAGGCCCTGGAGGGAGATCAGGCGCATGTCGCAGATGGCCTGGGCCTGGATATCGTCCAGGCCGAAGCGGTCCATCAGGTTCTGCTTGGCGTCGTCGTAGCTGGAACGGATGATGCGGATCACTTCGTCGATGTTGTCCTGAGCGATGAGCAGGCCCTCCAACAGATGGGCGCGCTCCTTGGCTTTTTTCAGGTCGTATTCGGTGCGGCGGCGGATGATCTGCTCCTGGAAGGCGATATACTCGTCCAGGACGTTGCGCAGGGAGAGGATCCGGGGCTGCTTCTGATCGTCCACCAGGGCCAGCATGATGATGGAGAAATTGGACTGCATGGCGGTCTGCTTGAAGAGCTTGTTGAGCACGACCTGGGGATTGGCGTCCCGCTTGAGCTCGATGACGATGCGCATACCGTTGCGGTCGGTCTCGTCGCGCAGGTCGCTGATGCCTTCCAGGCGCTTGTCCTTCACCTGTTCGGCGATGTTGCGGATCATCTGGCGTTTGTTGACCTGATAGGGCAGCTCGGACACGATGATCCGGGTACGGTCCTTGCCGAACTCCTCGAACTCGGTCCTGGCGCGCAGGACGATCTTGCCCCGCCCGGTGGCGTAGGCGGCCCGGATGCCGGCCCGGCCCATGATGATGCCCTTGGTGGGGAAATCGGGGCCCTTGATGTGTTCCATCAGGTCGTTGAGGCCGGCGTTGGGATCGTCCAGCACGCAGATGGTGGCGTCGATGACTTCCCGCAGGTTATGGGGCGGGATGTTGGTGGCCATGCCCACGGCGATGCCGGAGGAGCCGTTCACCAGCAGGTTGGGGAAGCGGCTGGGGAGGACCCGGGGCTCCTTGCGGCTCTCGTCGAAGTTGGGGTCCCAGTCCACGGTCTCCTTGTCGATATCCCGGAGCATCTCGTTGGAGATCTTGGACATGCGGGCCTCGGTGTAACGGTAGGCGGCGGGGGGATCCCCGTCCACGTTGCCGAAGTTGCCGTGGCCGTCCACCAGGGTATAGCGCATGGAGAAGCTCTGAGCCAGGCGGACCATGGCGTCGTACACCGACGCGTCCCCGTGGGGATGGTAATGGCCCAGCACGTCGCCCACGCAGGTGACGGATTTCTTGAAGGGCTTGTCGCTGGTGAGCCCGCCCTCGTACATGGTGTAGAGGATGCGCCGGTGGACGGGCTTGAGGCCGTCCCGCACGTCGGGCAGGGCGCGGCCCACGATGACGCTCATGGCATATTGTTTATAGCTGGCCTCCATCTCGTTCACGAGCTCAGATTCAGTGATGACCTGATCGGGGAACGCGATGTCCTCCGGCCTGTAATTTCGATTGTGACCCATAAAAACCTCCGCTCAAGTTGTCGTGCCCATCTCAATAGTCCAGGTCGAGGGCGTATTTCGCGTTCTCCTCGATCCATTCCTTCCGAGGCTCCACCTTCTCCCCCATCAGGACGGTGAAGATACGGTCGGCTGCCACCGCGTCCGCCAAGGTGATGCGCCGCAGGGTGCGCTTTTCGGGGTCCATGGTGGTGTCCCACAGCTCGTGGGCGTCCATCTCGCCCAGGCCCTTGAAGCGGTTGATCTCCACCTTCACGTTGGGGTTGTCTCCCCGCATCTCG
>CANRXB010000025.1 GCA_947643715.1 uncultured bacterium | reverse complement strand
TCATCCACTCTTCTTCGCTGCCGCCATTGACATACATGTTACTTTCTTGTGTAGAGGGAGAAAGATAAATAATAGGCATATGAAAACCCTCCTTTGCTCTATCCTATGCGGCAGGCCAGGATTTGACAAAGGAGGGGATCTATTGCAGGGCTTTGGCCAAAGCGGAGAATTGCTCCAAACCTAATTGCTCTCCCCGGACGTTTTCGGACAACCCGCAGTTCATGATGACTTGCCGTAATGCGTCTTTAGAGAAACGGTTGCCATAAACGGAGGACAAAGCGTTGAGCAATGTTTTGCGCCGTTGAGCAAATGCTGCTTTTACCACAGAAAAGATGGCATCTACATCTCCATTGACCGGAGGCGTGGCATGGGGGGTGAGCCTGACTACAGCGGAGGTGACCTTTGGGGCAGGGAGGAAGCAATCCGGTGGGACCTCGAAAAGAAATTCACATGAGGCATGGTATTGGCAGAACAGGGAGAAAGCGCCGCAGTCCGAATCACCAGGAGCAGCGCAGATGCGCCGGGCGACTTCGCGCTGGATCATGACAGTGATAGACCGAAAGCAACCTGCATCCAACAATTTGGTGAGGACTGGGGTAGTGATGTTATAGGGGAGATTGGCACAGACTTTTGGTATGAGGCCGGAAAACTTGGCTGCGACGATGGCAGGAAGATCTGATCTCATCACATCACTATGGATGATCTCTACGTTGGTGTGATTTGACAGTGTTTCGTTCAAAATAGGAAGCAGTGCAGGATCTAGCTCCACAGCGACCACCTTTCTTGCCCTGCGAGCGAGCTGTTGGGTGAGGGGACCGATCCCAGGACCGATCTCCAGCACGGCGCAATCCTCGTCTAGCTCAGCGGCATCGGCGATATTCTGAGGGACCCAGCCAGCGATGAGAAAGTTCTGCCCCATAGATTTGGAAAAATGAAAGCCATGACGGACCAGCAGGGCCTTGATCTCTCTGATGTCACATAGATCCATATACGATCCCTCATCCTTCGGCTCTGAGCCGCAGAGTTCAGTAGGCGACGATCACACCACCACTGTTGGCATAATAGGAGCTGAGCCCACGAGTGGCTGTGATGACTACGCCGGAAAATTGGCAGCTCTTTTGAGCCAATTCCCAAAGCAGTTCGGCCCGTTCCGGGCACAAACACTGGGCGATATAGAGAGGCTTTCCTTTGTGCCTCTCGTCTGCGGCCATGATATCCACCAGTTTCGCGAGCGCCTGCTTGACGGATAGCGCCTGCCCGCGCTTGCAGATCTCACCCTCTGGGGTAGAACCCATGATGAGCTTGATGCGCAGTGCCCCGGTGAGCATCGCCTGTACTTTGGTCAAGCGCCCATTTTTCTTCAAATTATCCAGGTTTTCCAATACGAATAGGGTGTTCATCTCAGCAATGGACCGCTCGGCCTGAGCGGCTACCTGGGAAAAGGGTACGCCGGAATTTGCCAAAGCATATATCTTTTGAGCCAACAGCACCTCTCCAGCAGAGGCAGAACAGGAATTGAATACGTGGACATGCCTCTCCGGCTGTTCTTCCAGGAACAACTGTTTGGCTTGCCATGCACTATTGTGGGATCCGCTGAGAAGGGCGGAGAGGGTGACTACATAGATGTCTCCCTCGGCTTGGCGGAATGCTTCCAGATAGTCGCCAGGGGCGGGACAGGAGGACGACGAAGCACCGGTGCTCTGATCCATGGCATAGATGAGCAGACTGGTATCCAGATTTTGATCGTCGATGTAATCTTTGCCGCCTACTCGGATGGTCAACGGGATGGAGCGGAAGGTCGCGTCGGCCCGCATCTCGGGGGTCAAGTCACAGCAACTGTCGACAATAATGGAAAATCTCATAATAACGATCTCCTCATCTGATATTCTGAATCAGATTATACCATACCAATATAGAATGTCAAGGGAAGTAAGAAGATTATTAAAGATCCTTGTCTGCATCCGGTCCAATGGTTTTCAAACGCTTTTCATATGCGACCCGACGGGGGTCGTGCCCTTCAGGAGCGTCTACCAACACATTGCCTCGATATTGGAAACCGTGGCGTCGGATGAGTTTCTGCATGACCTTATTTTTCCGGTGAGTGTCTACCCGGAGCCATATGATACCTTGGGAGGAGGCCAGACGCTCACATTCCCTGATGATACAATCAGCCAAGCCGGAGCCACGCCATTGTCGTGCCACTGCGCATCGGTGCAAAGTGGCATAGGGTAGATCGGATGACCATTTTCCGTCTGTGATAGACGCATAGCAAGCCTCGGTCTGTGTAGTGAGGGTAAAAAAACCGGCTACGATATCATCCAAGGTGAGGACATAGCATTCCCCCTGGGACATATCAGACAAAAAATCAATCCGGCTTGGATAATCGTCGTTCCACTGATCGATCTGGCATTGGGTGAGGAGATCCTTTGCTTGTTGCAGGATGGTCTCCATAGCACCCAGATCCTCTTCTTTTGCGAGGCGGCACACCACTGAATGTGGTAAGGATGGGCGGGACAGTTCACGTTCCAACTCAGCCAGCAGCTTTTGGTCGGTTCCAGAGGACAGGTCCAACTTCTCGTATAGGTCGGGCCGCCGCTGCCGTGTGCGCAAAAGGGACTGCTTGCGCCGCCAGCGTTCGATCTTTGCATGGTCGCCAGAGAACAGGACCTGAGGGACTTCCATGCCATGCCATACCGCAGGACGGGAATACTGGGGATGCTCCAGCAAGCCATCCCAATGGCTCTCGTTTTCGAAGCATTCCGGGTCGGATAGCACACCGGGCACCAATCGACACACCGCATCTGCCAGTGCCATGGCGGCGATCTCGCCTCCAGTGAGCACGAAATCACCCAAGGAGATCTCCTCGTCAACACACAGATCGATGAACCGCTGGTCGATGCCCTCATAGTGACCGCATACCAGCACGAGGTGGTCATATTCTTGGGCCAACCGTTTGGCATCAGCCTGTGTGAAGGTCTTTCCGCAAGGCGAGAGGAAGATTGTATGTGGACGCTTGTCATATCGTTGACAGATGTGATCCCAGCACCGATACAATGGGTCGGCCTGCATCACCGCTCCACGGCCACCACCGTACGGATAGTCGTCCACCTGCTTTTGCTTGTTCACGGTATGATCCCGTATTTGATGTGTGTCGATGCGCAGGATGTCCCGCTCTTGGGCCCGGCCCAGGATGGATTCTGACAATACATCGCCCACGGTCTCGGGGAACAAGGTCATGATATCGATATGGTACAAACGATCACATCCCCTCGATCAAACGCACCTTGATATACCCTTCTGAGATATTGGTCTCAAGGATGAATTCTGGGACGGCAGGGATCAGGATCTCACGTTCCCCATCCACCACATAGACCTGCTGGATAGAGGGAGCGAGTACCTCGCGCAGTTTGCCAAGCATGTGTCCCGCTTCGTCCATGACAGGCAGACCGATGATGTCTGCCAGGAAAAAAGAGCCTTCCGGCAGCTTGGCATCCGCCCTGCGAATCTGGACAGTTTTGCCCTTGAGAGCCATCGCGGCCTCTACTGTGTCCACACCTTTGAACCGTGCGATGATGCTGCCCTTATGGACCCGGCTGGACACGATCTCCAGAGCGGAGCCGTCCACATAAAGGGTGGAGAAGCCGCAAAGGAATCCAGGGCTGTCCGCCCAAGGAACGATGCGGACCTCGCCATGGATGCCATGGGTATTGACGATTTGCCCGCAATCAAGGAATCCATTCATAGAGAATACCTCCGACAAGAACAGGCGGGGCACTGCCCCGCCTGTTCGCCTCTGATTCAATCGACGATATCGACCGAGAGTTTTTTGCCCTGGCGCTGGGCCACCGAGCGCATCAGTGCCCGGATCTCCTTGGCGATGCGGCCTTGGCGGCCGATCACCTTGCCCATATCGCCGGGGGCGACCCGGAGCTCCAGCACGATCTCAGCGGGCGTCTCATACTCGGAGACGGATACCGCATCGGGGTCGTCTACCAGGCTGCGGGCGATATAAGTGAGCAATTCCTTCATGTGGCCTCCTGATCGCGATCACAGGCCCGCTTTTTTCAGCAGGTCGCGCACCGTGTCGGTGGGCTGAGCGCCAGCTTTGATCCAGGCTTGGGCCCGGTCCGTGTCGATGTTGACGGCGGCGGGATCCTGCCGGGGATCATAGGTACCGATCTCCTCGATGAAGCGGCCGTCCCGAGGATAGCGGGAGTCAGCCACCACGACGCGGTAGAAAGGAGCCTTTTTAGCGCCCATGCGGCGAAGTCTGATCTTGACCATCGTATATTCACCTCCAAAGTCATTCGTTCATATATATGGTAGATGTCCCTATCGGATCAGGAACAGAACCAACTTGGTGTTTATCCGCATCTTTGGGATAGGGGAGACCTCAACTAGAAGGGCATCCCCATACCCTTGAGCTTGCCGAACAACCCCTTGGATCTTTTGGGGTTGGCGAACTGACGGGTGAGCTGTTGGATCATGTCGAATTGTTTCAGCAGACGGTTCACGTCCACCACTTGAGTGCCGGACCCGGCAGCGATGCGTTTTTTCCTGCTCGAGTTCAAAACGGAAGGGTTCTCTCGCTCGTAAGGGGTCATGGATCGGATGATGGCCTCGATGCGGGCCAGGTTGCTTTCATCCACTGACAGATCCAGCTTTTTCCCGCCCATCCCAGGGATCATCCCGGCGATGTCCTGCATAGAACCCATGCTCTTGAGCTGGGTGAGCTGGTCGTAAAAGTCAGCCAAGGTGAACTTGTTTTTCCGCAGCCGTTCCATCTGCTCAGCGGCTTTTTTGGCGTCTAGGTTTTGCTCCGCTTTCTCTATCAGGGACAGCACATCGCCCATGCCCAAGATACGGCTGGCCATACGGTCGGGATGGAACACCTCCACCGCGTCCAATTTTTCGCCGGTGCCAGCGAACTTGATGGGCTTGCCGGTGACTGCCCGGATGGAAAGTGCCGCGCCGCCGCGGGCATCGCCGTCCAATTTGGTGAGCATCACGCCATCGATGTCCAACGCATCGTCAAAAGCTTTGGCAGCAGTGACTGCATCTTGTCCGATCATAGCGTCCACGACCAAAAGGATCTCGTTAGGATCGACTGCGGCCTTGACCCGGCGCAACTCGTCCATCAGCGCTTCATCCACATGGAGCCGGCCGGCAGTGTCCAGGAACACCATATCGTTGCCATGTCTTTTTGCGTGCTCTACGGCGGCTTTGGCGATGTCCACCGGATCGATCTGTCCGAGCTGGAACACTGGGATGTCCAGTTGCCCGCCAACGACCTCTAGCTGCTTGATGGCCGCAGGACGGTATACGTCACAAGCGGCCAGCAGCGGCCGTTTGCCTTGCTTTTTCATCAGGCCGGCCAATTTGGCGCCGTTGGTGGTCTTACCTGCGCCCTGGAGCCCGACCAACATCACGACGGTGGGTGGGGCAGAGGAGATGGCCAGCTTGCTGTCGCCGCCTCCCATAAGGGAGGTGAGCTCTTCATTGACGATCTTGACGATCATCTGGGCGGGAGTGAGAGACTCCATCACATCTGCCCCAACGGCCCGCTCGGTGACGGAGGCGACGAAGCTTTTGACCACCTTGAAGTTGACGTCTGCCTCCAGGAGAGCCATCTTGATCTCCTTCATAGCTTCCTTCACATCAGCTTCGGACAGTCGGCCCTTGCCGCGCAGGCGCTTGAAAACGGCGGATAACTTGTCGGTGAGACTTTCGAATGCCATAATGGTTACTCCTGATCCAATCTTGCGACGTTTTCCTTGATGGTATGGGCCAGCTCGTCCAGCATGGCGTCTCCATAGCTGCGTTTGTTGACAGCTTGGAGCAGCCGGTCGGCGGCAGCGTCGATGGCAGCGATTGCTGCCCGGGACTGCTGGAAGCGGCGGATGATATGCGTCTTGTCCTCGATCTCTGTCATCGCAGCCTCAGCCCGGACGATGACGTCTCGTACGCCTTGGCGGGAGATGCCGTAGTTTTCTGCGATCTCAGAGAGGGAAAGGTCTTCATTGTAATAGAGATCGTAAAACTCCCGTTGGCGGTCTGTGAGCAGATCGCCGTAAAAATCAAATAGCATGGCCATTCGGTATGCTTGACTTTTCATGGGGGCCCGCCTCCATTGTGTTTGTGTAAAGCCGATGGGCTTTACAATTTAAGACTATACCACAGATCGGATCGAAAGTCAAGGAGCAAACACCGCGATATCTTGAAAAGTGAGAAGATGCTTTGCAGAGCTGGATCGGCCGTTGGAACTTCCGTTGACAAAAAAGGAGGGAACAGGTATAATCCGTACAGATTCATATGGAAGGAACACCCATATGTCTTTTTAGAGATGACGGCTGTATGGACGAGCGTCCATCAGGGGCGCGGGATATCGGCCGTTTTATGTCATCACGATCGAGGAGGATGTCACGATGAGCAGGATATATACGTCTACAGATCAACTGATCGGAAATACTCCGCTGCTTGAACTCACCCGTTTAGAGCAGGCCGAAAAGGTCACGGCCCATATCTTAGCGAAACTGGAGTACCTGAACCCTGCGGGCAGTGTGAAGGACCGCGTCGCCAAAGCTATGATCGACGATGCGGAGCGCACAGGGACGCTGAGGCCGGGGGCGGTCATCATCGAGCCAACTTCGGGCAATACCGGCATCGGTCTGGCTTCGGTGGCTGCTGCGCGCGGCTATCGTGTCATCATCGTCATGCCGGAGACCATGAGCGAGGAGCGCCGGCGGCTGATGCGCGCTTACGGAGCGGAGCTGGTGCTGACCGAGGGAGCTAAAGGAATGAAGGGGGCCATCGAAAAGGCGGAGGATCTGGCGAAAAGCATCCCGAACAGTTTCATCCCCGGGCAATTCGTCAATCCGGCGAATCCTGCCGCGCATATGATGTCTACTGGCCCGGAGATCTGGGCAGATGCCGATGGCCAGGTGGACATGTTCGTGGCTGGCGTGGGCACTGGAGGTACGATCACCGGGGTGGGGAGATACTTGAAGGAGCAGGATCCCGGCGTGAAAGTGGTGGCCGTAGAGCCCGCTAGCTCTCCGGTACTGAGCAAAGGGACTTCGGGCGCCCATAAGCTCCAGGGGATCGGCGCAGGTTTCGTGCCGGAGGTGCTCGATACCGATGTCTATGATGAGGTCATCGCTGTGGAGGACGAGGATGCCTTTGCCACCAGCAGGAAAGTCGGCCGGATAGAAGGCGTACTGATGGGGATCTCCTCCGGTGCGGCGGTCTGGGCCGCGCTCCGGTTGGCCAAGCGGCCCGAGAACGAGGGCAAGAACATCGTGGTCCTGCTGCCTGACTCAGGGGACCGCTATTTGTCTACGCCTGTGTTCGCAGACTGAGTCCAATCAGATGACAGCCCTCGCTCAAAAGCGGGGGCTGTCACGGCATTCAGAAAAAATTTACTGTTGTGAGCAAAATAACAGGTGTCAAATAAGGGCTCGTGATGTATAATACTATTTCAAGGTAGAGTAAATTTGTACCAATGAGGAGGGAAGCTATGCTTCAGCATTGGAAACGGCTGGCAGACGGTGTAGAGCTGGCGGTGAGCCGAACGGACAAGTTCAAGACGGGACTTTTGTCGGTGACGCTCACCATCCCGCTTGATGCCGATACTGCTACTGCCGGCGCGCTCATCCCGGAGGTCTTGGGCCGGGGTAGCCGGAACCATCCTGATATGGAGCGATTGTCATCCGCCGCAGACGAGCTGTATGGCGCATCCTTAGGTCCGGTAGTGCGCCAACGGGGAGAGAGCCAGTGCGTCAGCTTTTTGTGCAGCTTCATCGACGACCGCTATGCGCTGGACGGATCGGCGGTGCTGGAACCTGCTGCCGGGCTCATGGGAGAGGTCCTGTTGGACCCTGTGCTCCAGGACGGTGTGTTCCGGCAGGGGTATGTGGAACTAGAGGGAGCCAACCTGGCTGACCGCATCCATGCCCGAATGAACGATAAGCGCAGTTGGGCCATTTTCAGACTGATCCAGGAGATGTGCGAGGGAGAGCGCTACGCGGTGGACAAGCTGGGGGACGCCGAGCAGGCCCAAGCCATGACGCCGGAGAAGCTGTGGGCCAGCTATCGATCGTTGCTGTCCAACGCCAAGGTGACGTTCTATTATGGGGGCGCTGCCCAGCCGGAGCGGGTGGAGGACGCGGTGCGCCAGTCGTTCGCTCCGTTGCTGTCAGGGCGCTCGGCTCCGGTACGCTGTCAGGTGGAGGCGCGGCCGCGAGGACCTGTTCGCACAGTCACCGACTCGATGGATGTGACCCAAGGCAAGCTGGCCATGGGCTTTCGCACTGGTGGGATCACCATGGGCAGCGGAGACTATCCCGCGCTGATGGTATGCAACGCTTTGTACGGCGGGAGCGCCAACTCCAAGCTGTTCGTCAACGTGCGGGAGAGATTGAGCCTATGTTACTACGCGTCCTCTGCGCTGGATAAGATCAAAGGTCTGATGGTGGTGTCCTCTGGAGTGGAGCCCGCTCAGTTCGACCGGGCGCAGGAGGCCATCCTCAACCAATTGGATGCAGTGCAGCGGGGGGATTTCACACAGGACGAACTTGTCGCAGCCGCCCGTACGGTGGCCAACGGCCTGCGTGGACGGCTGGACAGTCAAGGTCAGGTCGAGGACGATCAGCTCACCCGATTGTTGTTCCGTACTGGCGGTGAAGGAGAGGACCTGATACGGTCGGTGGAAAGCGTGACGGCAGACCAGGTGGTCCAGGTGGCCAAGGAGCTGAGGCTGGATACTATTTACCGGCTCATGGGAAAGGAGGGGGCCTGCTGTGGATAAGTTGGAATACACCGCGCTGGGCCAGACGATATCCCACTGCGTGTTGCCGAATGGACTGAACGTTTATGTGGATGTGCGCCCGGAGTACGGCAAACAGTTTGCCTTTTTCGCCACCCGGTATGGTGGGATGGACGTGCGCTTTCGAGGTGAGGACGGCGAATGGCTGGACACGCCGGCGGGAGTGGCCCATTTCCTGGAGCACAAGACCTTCGATACGGAGGATGGGAACGCGCTCCAGCGCATGGCTGCCAACGGGACGGATCCCAACGCGTTCACGTCCTCGTCCATGACCGGCTACTTTTTCGACGGAGTGAGAGGACTCGAGGACGATCTGCGCACGCTGCTGTCGTTCGTATCGGTGCCGTGGTTCACGCCTGAGAGCGTAGCCAAGGAGCAGGGCATCATCGGCCAGGAGATCCGGATGTGCGAGGACGATCCCAATGATGAGGCGTATTATCGTCTGCTGGAAGCTATGTATATCGACCACCCGGTTCGTACCCGGGTGGCGGGGACGGTGGAGTCCATCGCTCACATCACTGCGGATACCCTCTACCAGTGCCATCAGGCATTCTACCGCCCGAGCAATATGGTATTATGTGTGGCGGGCAACGTCGATCCGCAGAGAGTGGCGGACATCGCCCAAGAGGTAGTGCAGGGGACGTCCGCCCCAGCAGCGGTGGTAGACCATGGCGCACAAGAGCCGGAGCATGTGGGGGAACGGTATACCTGCCGGACGATGCCCGTATCTATCCCACTGTTCGCTTTGGGGTTCAAAGGGACGCCGGCCGCCAGGGGTGAGGGACTCCGTCAGCGATTGGTGGCTGAGCTGGTGTGCGATATACTGTTCAGCCCGTCCGCACCGCTGTATAACCGCCTGTATGAGCAAGGGCTGCTGAACAGTTCCTTCAGCAGCTTTTATACCAGCGCTCCCGGCTGTGCGTGGATGATGGCGGCAGGGGAGAGCCGGGACCCTGAGCGGGTGAGGGACGAGGTGCTGAAGGAGGCCGCGCGGCTCGGGGCGGAAGGCATCGATCGGCGGCTGTGGGACCGGCTGAAAAAGGCGGCCTATGGGGCCATGGTGCGCCACCTCAATTCCATGGAGGACACCTGTATCGAATTGGCCGAAGCTCATTTCGATGGAGAGGACTATCTCAGCTTCCCTCAATGCTTCCAAAGCATCGAGCGCGCAGACGGCGAGGCGCTGCTGCGGACTTGGTGTGTGGAGGGGCGGACCGCTCTATCGGTGATATCGCCGGAAGAATGAACGAAGATAAAGAGGAATGACCATGACGAATACCGTATTTTTCCCCGGCTTGGGGCTGGAATTCGAGCTGGATCGAGTGGCGTTCTCCGTATTTGGCCACGATATCTATTGGTATGGCATCATCATTGCAGCAGGTTTCCTGCTGGCGGTGGCCTACGGCCTGCGGATCGCGCCTCGATTCGGTATGGACCCAGACAAGATCACCGATGCCATCTTCATCGTAGTGCCTATGGCCATCCTAGGCGCCAGGGCGTATTACGTGATCTTTTACCCTTCCTTGTATATCCGCGCAGACGGTTCGTTCGACTGGCTGGCTGCCATCTCGTTCTGGGATGGCGGGCTGGCCATATATGGAGGCGTCATCGCGACGGTGATCACCGCGCTCATCTATTGTAAAGTCCGGAAGATGGACTTCTGGAGCGGTATGGATGTCACCGTTTATGGTTTGCTCATCGGCCAACTCGTGGGCCGGTGGGGGAACTTCGTCAATGTGGAGTGCTATGGCGGTATCACGCAGGTGCCCTGGCGCATGTGTTCGGAGTCGATCGCCAACGAGCTGTGGCGGGATGGGCTGTTGGAGTCCCAGCAGATGTATGATCAGATCTTGGACGGGACGCTGGGTGTCCATCCTACGTTCTTATATGAGTCGCTTTGGAACCTGTTGGGGCTAGTCTTGTTGGTGCTGCTGATGAAGCGGGGAAGAAGATTCAGCGGACAGATGTTCCTCAGTTATGTGATTTGGTATGGCCTGGGCCGGGCAGCGATAGAAGGGATGCGTACGGACAGCCTGTATTTCTTTGGGACCGGCATCCGCTCTTCTCAACTCCTGGGAGTGGTATCGGCAGCGGTAGGCATCGGGATATACGTCCTGCGGCGCAAGATCGCCGGGCCTGTCCAGGCTGCCCCGGCTGAGGCAGGCCGAAGCCCTGCTGCTGTGGAGCCAAGGCTGGACAAAGCCCAGCCATCACTTGGGACAGAGATAGAGGCGCAGCTTCCTGTACAGGAGGCCCAAAAGCGAGAGGAGGAAGGACGAGATGGCGACGTTGATTGATGGCAAGAAGCTCGCTGCGAAGCTGAAGGAGACGGTCCGAGCCGAGGCGCAGCTCCTGCCCCGCCGGCCTGGCCTGGCGGTCGTTTTGGTGGGGGATGACCCGGCTTCCCGTGTCTACGTGACCAGTAAACGTAGGGACTGTGAGGAATGCGGCTTTTATAGCGAGGAGTACGCGCTTCCGGCGCAGACCACCCAGGCAGAGCTGGCGGCCTTGGTGGATGAATTGAATGGGAAGGGACACATCGACGGCATCCTGGTCCAGCTTCCTCTGCCCAAAGGGCTGGATGAGAGAAAGGTGCTGCTGTCTATCGACCCAGGCAAGGATGTGGATTGTTTCCATCCTCATAACGTGGGTCAGCTCACGATCGGGACGCCGGTGTTCCAGCCCTGTACGCCCGGTGGTGTGATGGAGATGCTCCGAGAATACGAGATCGATCCGGAGGGAAAACGGTGCGTGGTGCTGGGACGCTCCAACATCGTAGGCAAGCCGATGGCATTGCTGCTGCTCCACGCCAATGGCACAGTGGTTCTGTGCCACTCCAAAACGCCGGATATGAAAGCGTTGGCCGCTTCCGCTGATATCCTGGTATCTGCTGTAGGGAGGACGGGGCTCGTTACCGCCGACATGGTCAAAGAGGGAGCAGTGGTCATCGACGTGGCCATGAACCGCGATGAGAACGGGAAACTGTGCGGCGACGTGTGCTTTGAGGAAGTAGCTTCGAAAGCATCTTATATCACACCTGTGCCTGGCGGTGTGGGACCTATGACCCGTGCCATGCTGATGAAAAACACACTGACGGCAGCAAAGCTGCACCAAGGGGTATGATCGAGACGTTCCGATATTGCGGGACGGGTGGCTGGTGCCGCCCGTCCTGATTTTTTGGAGGCAAAAAGAGGATGTCGAAGTTTCAGGCAAACAACGTTTTTCTAAGGATAAAAAGCGCGAAAACTTGCCCCTTGAAAAATCAGCCATATGCAGTTATAATAAATATTTACATTGGATCGTTGAGCATGAAGGAGCAATGAGCCGTTCTCCATGTCACGATCTCGGGGCGGATGGTGTCCCTGTTCGACGCGAAGGATACACATGATGGAAGATCGTGACCAGATCAGCATGAGTGGGGTGCCCGCAGAAAGCTTTGGATGCTTGCGCGGGAACAGCGCCGAGGCAGGCCGTGGCGTTTTTTGATGGCGGATACCAACCTCAGATCGGCGCAGTTCAGAGTATATTCGTACATTATGGAAAGAGTGCAACGTTATGGAGTGGGAGATCGTCACCAGCCGTGCCAATCCGCTATTGGCTCGTGTTCGTAAGCTGAACAGCCGCCGGACCTTTCGGCGTGGAGAAGGGGCGTTCGCCGCCGAAGGACCTAAACTGTTGGCCGAGGCATTGCGATGGGGCGCAGATCTGGAGGCAGTGATCTGTGCCGCTAGCGTGGTCCATCCTGGATTGCCTGCTCATGTGAGGGCCGTGGAGGTCGCGGACGATCTGCTGGATTCCATCGCGGACACGGGATCTCCTCAAGGGATCGTGTTCATCTGTAAAGGGAAAGAGCTTGAGATGCCGCTTCGATTCGACGGCCGGAGATATCTGGTCTTGGACGGGGTACAGGACCCAGGGAACGTCGGGACCATTTGGCGTACAGCAGACGCTTTCGGCGCGGATGGCTTGATCTTATGTAATGGTTGTGCAGATCCTTGGAATCCTAAGACCGTGCGAGCGACCATGGGTGCGGTGTTCCGCCTGCCTGTGTATGAGGGACCGCTGGACACGGCGGCAGAAAGATTGGCGGAAGCAGGCATCCCGTTGTATGCGACGGCTCTTCGGGAGGATACCGAAGATGTGCGAGCCATTCGCATGAGCACAGCAGCGGTGGTCATCGGCAGCGAAGGCCGGGGCGTATCCCAGCGAGCGCTGGAGCTGTGTGAAAAGACGGTGAAGATCCCGATGCGGTCCCGATGCGAGTCGCTGAACGCGGCAGTGGCAGCATCTGTGACGCTATGGGAAATGGCCCGCGATGACTGAGATGGAGGAGCAGCAGGGAGGAGGCCTGTCATGTCTAACCTAAAGCATTGGATCTGGCTCACGAAGCGCAAAGGGCTGGTAGGTCAAACTGCCATTCAGGTCTTGGAGCATTTTGGCTCGCCTGAGCAAGTGCATGCCGCAGATGAAAAAGCGTATAGTATGATAGACGGTCTGTCCAAGGAGACGATACATTCGCTGATGAACAAGTCCCTGTCGCTGGCTGATGAGATCCTGGGGGATTGCGACCGGCTGGGTATCCGATTGCTCACCCTCCAAGATGCGACCTATCCAGAACGGTTGAAGGCGATACACCAGCCGCCTATGGTACTGTATTGGAAAGGACGGCAGATCGCGTTCGATGAAGAAGTGGCCATCGCTATGGTGGGGTCTCGGGCAGCGACGCCCTATGGGGTCCAAACGGCGTCAAGGCTGTCCGCTGAGCTCACACGGAAAGGGGCGCTGGTCGTCACCGGTATGGCGCAGGGCATCGACGCTTCCGCTGTGCGGGGCGCGCTGAAAGTAGGCGGCCCCGTAGTGTCTGTGCTGGCAGGCGGGATCGATAGGGTATATCCGTGGTATCATAAAGAGCTGTATGAGGATGTAGCGGCAGTGGGCGCATTGATCTCGGAGCATCCACCGGGCACGGAACATCGAGGCGAGCACTTCCCCATCCGAAATCGTATCATCAGCGGACTGTCGGTAGGTGTCATCGCTGTGGAGAGTGCCCGGGCCAGTGGTACGATGCGGACAGTGAACCATGCGCTGGAACAGGACCGCGAGGTGTTCGCTGTCCCCGGCCCGATCGATGCGCCGGAGAGTGAAGGGACGAACAGGATCATCCAGGAGGGGTGCGCCAAGCTCATCATGGGAGCAGATGATGTCCTGTGTGAATTCGTGGACAGGTTCCCTGAAAAGCTGCAGTTGGGCAGGGGCTCATGCCAGCAGCCGGCAGTGCCGGCCCAGCGGCTCGAGGGGACGGCTATCGTTCCAGAGCGAAAAGAGGCCCGTAAAGGAAAAGACAAGTCCACCAAAGAAGATAAAGAGGATGTGGTATATCTTCGCTGGGAGGAATGTAAAGATAAATTGACCGACGATCAGCGCGCAGTGTTGCTGGCCATGAGCGGGGGCGTGGTCCAGGCGGACGAACTCGTAGAGCGCACCCAGATACCGGTCCGGCGGGTGTCGTCTGCCTTGACGGTCCTCCAGCTCCAGGGCTATGTGACGGAGGAGAGCGGCAAGCGTTTTCGGGCTGTCGTGAAATTCAAAATGGAGTAGTTGAAGAACATGGCAAATATGAATCTAGTCATAGTTGAGTCGCCTGCAAAGGCGAAGACCATCGGGAAGTATCTGGGACCTGGGTTCGAAGTCAAAGCATCCATGGGCCATATCCGGGATCTGCCTAAAAGCACACTGGGGGTGGATATCTCTACGTTCGAGCCGGAATACTTGAACATCAAGGATAAGGCAGACGTCATCAAGGAGCTGCGCAAGTCTGCGAAAGCCAGCGACAAGATCTATTTGGCAACGGACCCTGACCGGGAAGGCGAAGCCATTTCCTGGCACCTCCAGTCGGTGCTGGGCGTTCCAAAGGAAAAGACTTGCCGGGTGACGTTCAACGAGATCACCCAAAAGGTGGTCAAGGAATCCATCGCGAATCCTAGAGATATCGATCAAGACCTGGTGGACGCTCAACAGGCCAGGCGGGTGTTGGATCGTTTGGTGGGCTATCAGCTTTCGCCCTTGCTTTGGAAGAAGATACGCCGGGGGCTCTCTGCCGGTCGGGTGCAGTCTGTGGCCACACGGTTGGCTGTGGAGCGAGAGGAGGAGATCCGTGCTTTCACTCCACAAGAATACTGGTCTATTACTGCCGATCTGTCCCGGATCGCCCCGAACCTGGGCAACTTCAAGGCGGAGTTTTATGGCAAGGAAAAGCGCATGGAGCTTACGAGCAAGGAGCAGGTCGATGAGATCATGCAGACAGTGAAGGGATCTCCCTTTACCGTTTGCAGTGTGAAGCGGCAGGACAAGAATCGAAGCCCGGCTCCTCCGTTCACCACGTCCACCCTGCAGCAAGAAGCGTCCCGGAAGCTGAATATGATCCCTCGGCGCACCATGTCCATCGCCCAGCAGCTCTATGAAGGGATAGATATCCAGGGAGTGGGCACAGTCGGTCTCATCACGTATATGCGTACCGATTCTTTGCGCTTGTCCGAGGAGGCCTTGGAAGCAGCAAAGACGTTCATCCAAGCCCGGTATGGTAAACGATATTACCCGGAAAAGACCCGGCGCTTCAAATCCAAAGGGAACGCACAGGACGCCCATGAGGCCATTCGCCCTTCGGATGTAAATCTGACGCCGGAGGACTTGAAGAAGAGCCTCACCGCCGACCAATATCGATTGTATAAACTGATCTGGAGCCGCTTTTTGGCCTGCCAGATGGCGGGGGCGGTGTATGACAGCGTGACCATCGAGGCGGAGTCCGCTGGCTACCGGTTCCGTGCCAGCCATTCCTCTGTGAAGTTCAATGGCTTTACTGCTGTTTATGAGGAGGGGCGGGACGAGGATGAGGAGGCCCCGCAGTCCCCATTGCCCGATTTGAAAGAAGGGGAGGCACTGAAGCTGGAGGGTCTCGTCCCTGGCCAGCATTTCACCCAGCCTCCTGCCCGGTTCACAGAGGCTACGCTCATCAAAGCGTTGGAGGAAAAGGGAGTGGGCCGTCCATCCACTTATGCGCCCACCATCTCTACTATCACAGATCGGCAGTATGTGGTGAAGGAAGGGAAATATCTTCGACCGACCCCACTGGGCGAGGTGGTCACAGGACTGATGAAGGAGAAATTCCCGGACATCGTGGACACTGACTTCACGGCCCAAATGGAGAGCCGTTTGGACAAAGTGGAGGCCGGCGAGGCAGCATGGAAGCAAGTGCTCAGCGAATTCTACACCGGCTTCGACGCGGAGCTGAAAAAGGCGGAGGACGAGCTGGACGGCGAACGCATCAAAGTGCCGGACGAGGAGTCGGACGAGGTGTGCGATCTTTGCGGCCGAAAGATGGTGGTGAAGATGGGCCGGTTTGGCCGGTTCCTGGCCTGTCCTGGCTGGCCTGAATGTACGTTCACGAAGCCGTTGGTGGTGGAGATGCCCGGACGGTGCCCCAAGTGTGGAGGCCGTCTGGTGAAGCGTACAGGTGTGAGCAAAAAGACCAACAAACAGTACACGTATTATTGTTGTGAGCATCTGAACAGCAAAATCGAGGCGAAAAGATGCGATTTCATGACTTGGGACGTGCCGGTGAAGGATGATTGCCCGGTCTGTGGCTGGACTATGTTCAAGCTGTCCGGACGGGGATTCAAACGTCCTTTCTGTATCGATCCGGATTGCCCTAACTTCTTGCCGGAGGACAAGCGGGGCGGATATAAAAAGAGGTCGGACACTGCAGGGGAAGATGGTAAAGAGGTGTCAGAGGAGAAAGCTGCTGAGGACGGATCTGCACCAAAAAAGCGTACCACAAAGAAAACGGCATCTTCTGGAACAGCGCAGAAAAAGACCGCAACGGCTAAGAAGGCCACGACGAAGAAGTCCGCAGCGACTAAAAAACCGACGGCGAAAAAGACCACGACAAAAAAGACTGCGAAAAAGGCAGAAGAGTGACGTGATGAGCATTCCTCGGGATCTGGTCGCGGCCTTGTCAGAAATTTGGATATCCGTCGAAAGTCAAGCGAGTCTATCCTCATGAAAGGCTCTGCAAAGTCATGTTTGCTTGGACATAAGATGAGAGGCTCTCAAGGTCTCGATCGAGTCGTACACGCCGGCTGTTGGGGCGTGTCCATCGATGGCTCATGAGCCATGCGAATACTTGTTGACGAAGGATGATATGAAATGGATGTGACTGTCGTCGGCGCTGGTTTGGCTGGATGCGAGGCCGCCTGGCAGCTTGCTCAACGAGGCATTTCGGTGGCCTTGATGGAGATGAAACCTCACAAGATGACCCCTGCCCACCACAGCCCTGACTTTGCCGAGTTGGTGTGCTCCAATTCGCTGCGCTCTGACCAGCTCGAGAATGCCGTGGGGCTGCTGAAAGAGGAACTGCGCCGGTGTGGTTCCCTCATCCTGCGTTGTGCTGACGAGACGAGGGTGGAGGCTGGGGGCGCCCTGGCCGTGGACCGTCAGGGGTTTTCTGGCGCTGTCACCGCCGCTATCTGTTCGCACCCCAATATCACTGTGGTGGAAGGAGAAGTCTCGGCCATTCCGGAGGGAGAGGTCATCATAGCATCCGGTCCGCTGACTTCGGATGCACTGTCCCAGGCCATCGCAGAGTTGTTCCCGGGAGACAGCCGTTTGAACTTTTTCGATGCAGCAGCGCCGATCGTTACCTTCGACAGCATCGATATGGATCATGCTTGGTTCGCATCTCGATATGGGAAAGGGTCGGCGGATTATGTGAATTGTCCTCTCAGTGAGGAGGAGTATCTGGCGTTTTGGAAGGAACTGTGCTCGGCACAGGAGGCGGAGGTCCACGGCTTTGAGGACAAGAACGTATTTGAAGGATGTATGCCTGTGGAGGTCATGGCCCGCCGCGGCATACAGACATTGACGTTCGGTCCTTTGAAGCCCAAGGGGTTACCCGATCCAAAGACTGGGGTCGAGCCTTACGCTGTGGTACAGCTTCGCAAGGACGATGCTCAGGGAGATCTGTACAATTTGGTGGGCTTCCAGACCCATCTCAGATGGGGTGAGCAAAAGCGAGTGTTCTCCATGATCCCCGCGCTGAAAAACGCCCAGTATGTGCGTTATGGAGTGATGCACCGCAACACATATCTGGATTCGCCCAGGCTGCTGGACCGTTATTACCGGGTCCGAGGGAAGGAACGGATCTCGTTTGCCGGTCAGATCACGGGGGTAGAGGGTTATGTGGAGTCTACGGCATCCGGTTTCCTGGCGGGCGTAGAGCTGGCCCGGCGGCTGCTGGGCCAGGAGCCACTGGATCTTCCCCGAGAAACGGCCATCGGAGCGTTGGCGCAGTATGTGAGCAACGAAAGCGTCATCGATTTCCAGCCGATGAACATCAATTTTGGTATCATGCCTCCGCTCGATCATAAAGTGCGGGGGAAGCGCAATAAGAACATGGAGTTGTCCAAACGTTCATTAGAGATCATCGACGGATCGAAAGAGAGATCATAACAAAGGGAGGCCGATGGATATGCGTATCATCGTAGACGCGATGGGGGGCGACAACGCGCCGGAAGCACCGGTCGAAGGCGCGCTCCAAGCGATCAAGGAGTACGGCGTGGATGTGGTGCTGGTGGGCCGAGGGGAGGATATCCTGGAGGTCTTGCATAAAGCAGGCGTGAGCGAGCTGCCTGCCGGATTGTCCATCACCCATGCCGATCAGGTGGTGGAGGTGTGCGACAACCCTGCCACGGCTTTCAAGGAAAAGAAAGATTCGTCGCTCACTGTCGGGTTGAACCTGCTGAAGAACGGTGAGGGAGATGCTTTCGTGTCCGCTGGGTCTACAGGTGCGCTTCTGTCCGGGGCCACTTTGTTGGTGAAACGGATCAAGGGCATCCGCCGTGCAGCTATGGCTCCCGTGGTGCCCACAGGGGGAGGGGGCGCAGTGTTGGTCGATTGCGGCGCTACCGCTGAGGGCACGCCTGAATTCCTGCTCCAGTTCGCGTTCATGGGCAGCTATTATGCGGAGCGGGTGCTGGGAAGGCCGGAGCCTAAGGTGGGGCTGCTGAACATCGGAGCGGAGCCCTCCAAGGGCACGGAACTCCAAAAGGAGACTTACAAGCTGCTCATGAAGGCAAAAGAAGCGGGGCGCATCGATTTCGTGGGCAATGTGGAGGCTCGTGAGGCCGTAGAGGGAGCCGTGGACGTCATCGTGGCGGACGGATATTCCGGCAACATCTTCCTGAAAGCGATAGAAGGTGCAGGGCTGTTCCTCAGCAAAGAGATCAAAAAGGTGTTCATGCGAGATCTGAAGGGCAAGATCGCCGCTTTGCTGGTGAAGGATGGCCTACGGGATTTCAAGAGACTGCTGGATGCTAACGAGGTGGGAGGCACAGCTTTGGTGGGCATCTCCAAGCCGGTGATTAAAGCGCATGGTTCCTCCAATGGCTACGCCATAAAGAACGCTATCCGGCAGGCGATGGAGTTCAAGCGTTCCGCGATCATCGAGGACATCATGGACAACGTGGAATATATGCGGCTGCCTGTGCGGTCTGCCGCTATTGACGAGAGCGAAGGATAACACCAGAAAAAAATTGTCAAAAATACTATTGACAGCCGACGTCAAAGCACCTATTATGTTCTTGATTAAAGCAACATAGAAGGAGCTGCTTAAAGATGTTTGAGAAACTGTGCAAGCTGATCGCCGAGCAATTCGGTGTGGAGCCCGAGACCATCGCCGCCGACACTGCTTTCGTGGACGACCTGGGGGCGGATTCCGTGGACCTCATGGACCTGTCCATGGCGCTGGAGGAAGAGTTCGGTATGGAGGAGATGGACAGCGAGGACATCGAGTCTATCGTCACAGTGGGCGACCTGTACAAGTACATGCAGGAGCACCTGGATATCTGAGCGAGTCGCGTCGAATGGTGAAAAAGCCCCGCCGAAGCGGGGCTTTTTCTGTGGTGGAGGATGGCTATGTACGAATTGGAGAAAAAGTTGGGGTATCATTTCCGGGAGCGGGATCTCCTGGAGCACGCTTTGACCCATAGCTCCTATGCGAACGAGCATCGAGGTGCAGGAGCGACCAGCAACGAGCGGTTGGAGTTTTTAGGTGACTCGGTGCTGGGGATGGTGGTGGCGGACTACCTGTTCACGGCCCACCCGGATATGCCCGAGGGGGAGTTGACCCGCACCCGGGCTGCGCTGGTGTGTGAAGGGAGCCTGCATGAAGTGGCCAAAAGCCTGGATCTGGGGCGATACCTGCATCTGGGGAAGGGTGAGGACGCCGGCGGAGGAAGGAAACGGCCCTCTATTTTGGCGGATGCCACGGAGGCCATACTGGCTGCCGTCTATCTGGACGGCGGGATGGAAGCGGTGAGGTCCATCATCCAGACGCTGATCCTGGATAAAGAGGGGGAGAAAGCCGCAGATCGTGATTATAAGACTGCGCTCCAGGAACTGGTCCAGCGCACGCCGGGGAACGCGGTGAGCTATCGCCTGACGAGGGAGAGCGGTCCGGATCACTGCCGAAGTTTTGAGATGGAAGCATCGGTAGGGCTGGAGGTCATCGGCAAGGGCGTGGGCCATACCAAGAAGGAGGCGGAGCAAATGGCGGCAAAGGCTGCGCTTGAGAGACTGAATGGATGATGGGAGCGACACAGGGGACCTTGAGATTCGTTTGCACAGGCTTTGATGAAGGTGGAAGGTTCCCGATAGGAGCGACTGGACGGGGAGAAGATGTTTCACCGGAATTCGTCATCCAAGATCTGTCGCCCGATGCCAAGACCTTGGCCATCACGTTGGAGGACTTGAGCCATCCGATCAAAGGATTCACGCATTGGATCATCTGGGACATCCCTGCGGTGTCCAAGATCGAAAAGGCGATCCCACCAGGGAGGGCCGTACCTTCTTTGGGGAACGCGAGACAGGGGATCGGATATGGCCTCCACCGGTACGCGGGACCTAAACCGCCCAAAGGGAAGCGTCATATATACCGTTTCACAGTATATTCATTGGATCGTGAGATCGGACTGAGCGCAAGCACGGGGAAAAGGGCCTTTTTGCGCAAGGCTGAGAGCTACATCCTGCAAAAAGGATGTCTTACGGCAGTGTTCGAATGATCGGTCGCCGGGCCTGTGTCCCGATCTTGTCGAATGGCCCTGATAAGTAAACTAAAGCTGAGTGGACCACACTTGTTTTTTGTGCGTCTTTTTGCTATGATATCCCTATTATGGAAGGGAGGGGCGCCATGGAGGCCCCGATCTATCACTTGGACAAGGTGGTAAAGGCCAAGCAGGAGGATATGGAAGATTTCGACGGTCCTTTGGATCTCATCCTCCACTTGCTGAGCAAAAACAAGATCGAGATACGAGATATCCAGATCGCCGATCTGCTGGACCAATATCTTGCATGGATGGCCCAGAGGGAGGAGCTGAATCTGGAGGTCGCCAGTGGATTCGTCACCATGGCCGCTCATCTGGTCTATATCAAGACTCGCATGTTGCTTTCTATCGATGATGAGGTGGCCATGTCTGAGATAGAAGAACTGATGGCTGCCTTGGAGGAACACAAAAGCCAAGAGACCTATGTGAAGATCAAAGACATCACTGGGACGCTGGGGGATCGATATGAGTTCGGCCAGGATTATCTTCCTAAGCAGCCTGAGCCGGTGAAAACGGCGATGGCCTATTGCTATGTCCATGATAGTGGCGATATCCTGTCTGCGATCCGCGCAGTGCTCACTCGGTCGGACAGCAAGCTGCCCCCGCTGCGGTCGGCATTCGAGGGGATCGTAGGCCGGGAACCCTATCCAGTCGCAGACAAGGCCCGGGCGATCTTGGACAGGCTGGTCCAGTTCGGAGTGGCCAGGTTCAAGGCGCTGTTCAAAATGAGCCGCAGCCGTTCTGAGGTAGTGGCGACGTTCCTGGCCATCCTGGAGCTGTGCAAAGCGAACCGCATCTATTTGGCGGGAACTGCGGAGGACTGTACCGTCACCAGCACGATGGATACCGGCATGGATGATATCGATGTGACGGTGGACAGCTATTGAGCCAAAGAAGGGAAGTGCCCGGGATGGAACTGAAAGAGCTGGAGAGCGCCATCGAGGGCATCCTCTTCGCGGCCGGGGACCCGATCCCTGTAGAACGTTTGTGCTTGGCGTTGGGGCAAGATCGAGAGACAGTGGATGGTGCCTGTCAGCGTATAGCGGACGAATACAGCTTTGAGCGGAGGGGCATCCGGCTGGTGCGGCTGGAGAATAGTTGGCAGATGTGCTCAGCGCCGGAGCAAGCGGTCTATATCCGTAAGGTGCTTGAGAACCGCAAACCTGCCCGCCTGTCCCAGCCAGCATTAGAGGTGCTGGCCATCGTGGCCTATTTTCAGCCGGTGACCCGCGCGTATATCGAGCAGGTGAGAGGGGTAGACAGCTCTTATACGGTGGGACTGCTGCTGGAACGGGAGCTGATCCAAGAGGCGGGGCGCTTGGCGGTGCCCGGGAGGCCCATGCAGTTCCGTACGACTCAAAATTTCTTGCGTTCTTTTGGATTGGCGTCTTTGGACGACTTGCCCGAATTGGCTTGCACGACTCGTGAAGATGCTCAGATCGCCATGGAGATGGAGTCCGCCCTGCGCCGGCTTCAGGAAGCGGAGCGGGCAGGGGCTGGAGTGGAGGATGGCCAATGACTTTTTTGAAGGTTCTGCTCGTCGTCCTGCTGGCGTTTTGGCTCATTTCCCTCATCCGGGTCGGAGGAAGGGTATGTTATGGGCAGAAGGGACTGTCCGCTGCGGTTTTGATCGGACCAATGAGGGTCCAGGTCCTGCCGGCCAAGCCGAAAAAAAAGAAGAAGGCCAAAAAGAAAGAGGATCAGCCACCGCCTCAGGCAGAGAAGCATGAGAAAAGCGCATCGAAGGATCGGCCGGGGACCCTTTCGCGGCTGATGAAACTTTTGCCAGTGGTAGGACAAGCATGTGGTTCATTGAAGCGGAAGATCCGCATCGACGATCTGGAATTGGAGCTCATATTAGGTGGCAGCGATCCTGCCGCCGTCGCCCTGAGTTATGGACAGGCAAATGCTGCGCTGGGTATGCTGTGGCCAATTTTTGACCATAATTTCAAGGTGAAGCGCCACGCATTTCAAATCGACTTGGATCACGGGCGTACCCAGACGGCGGTAGAGCTCCAGGCGGCGGTCACCATGACCGTGGGCCAGATCGTTGTATTGGCAGGACACTATGGACCGAAAGCTCTGTTCACATGGATCAAAAGCGGGAGACCCGCCGGAAAAAGACAGGAGGCATTGACTCATGAGTGAAAACAATCATCCCATCAACGAAGTGCTCCAGACCACCATGAACAAGATCCGGGAGATGGTGGATGCCAACACTGTAGTGGGCCAGCCCATCACCACCCAGGATGGCGTGACGTTGATCCCAGTGTCCCGTTTGTCGTTCGGGTTCGCCACTGGGGGCTCCGACTTCGGCAAGACCCCAAATGTCACGAAGAATTTTGGCGGCGGCGCAGGAGCCGGCGTCAACGTCATCCCCGTGGCGTTCCTGGTCGTAAAGGATGGCAGTGTCCGTATGCTGAGCGTTGCGCCCCCGCCGGGAGATACGGTCAGCCGGGTGGTGGACCTGGTGCCTGAGATGTTCGAAAAGGTCACCGGGTATATCGACAAAAAAACGGACGAGGATAATGCCGCCCAATAAAGGTCATAATACTCCCATCTGAGCTTTCGGATGGGAGTGACCTTTTGTGAGAAGATCGACCGCTATATTGGCCGTCCTGTTAGCGTTGAACATGATATGCCCTGCCCAAGCCATAGGTACGAACGCCTCCTGCGCCATATTGATGGATGCCGAGAGCGGACGGGTGCTCTATGCGCAAAACGTCCATCAGCCGCGGCTCATCGCCAGCATCACGAAACTGATGACGGCATTAGTGGCTGCGGAGCAGGCGGAGGACATGGATGAGGTCGTGACCGTAAAAGGGGAGTGGCTGGGAAGCGAGGGCTCGTCCATTTATCTGACTGCCGGAGAGGAAATCAGCCTGCGCGGGCTGATGTACGGTCTATTGCTCCAGTCGGGCAACGATGCCGCCATGGCTATCGCTTGCCATATCGCAGGTAGTGAAGCGGATTTTGTTGCGTTGATGAATCAGAAGGCGGCCGAGCTGGGGATGAAAGACAGCTCTTTCGCCAATCCCAGCGGCTTGAATCATGAGGATCATTTTTCCACGGCCTATGATATGGCACTGCTGGCTCAGGCATGCTTGGAGAACGAGACGGTGGCACAGATCTGTGCCACACGCTCCATCACTGTGGGCACTCGGACGTTCGTCAACCATAACAAGCTCCTTTATCGTTTTGAAGGCTGTGTGGGGATGAAGACCGGGTTCACGGAAAAAGCCGGACGTACTTTGGTATCCGCAGCCACTCGAGACGGTCAAACCTTGATATGTGTGACGCTCAACGATGGAGATGACTGGAACGATCATATGAAGTTGCTGGACTACGGGTTCCAAACCTACCCAAGACAGGTGCTGTGCGGACAAGGAGATGCTATAGGGCCTGTGGTGGTGGAGGGCAGTTTGCTCCCGGCAGTGACTGCGGTGACGGCGAAAGAGATCGGATATCCGTTGGCGTCAGGAGAAACGCTGACGATGGATGTGGGAGCGGTGGGCCCAGTGCAGGCGCCGTTCGAAGCGGGGCTGCCGTTGGGGCAGGTGATATGGAAGATGGATGGCGAGGTCGTGGCTAAGACGGATCTGGTGGCCCAGAGTGGGGCGGGATTAGACGTTCGAGAGCCGTTGACGCTGTGGCAGCAGCTCAAAACTCGGCTGGGCATGGGGGCAAGTTTTCCGGTACTAAGCTGAGATAGATATGAGGAGGGATGGCGATGGAAGAACGTTTGCAAAAGCTGCTGTCAGCGGCGGGAGTGTGCTCCCGCCGCCAAGCTGAGACGTACATACAGGCAGGGAGGGTCATGGTCAATGGCCGGCAGGCACGGCTGGGAGATAAAGCAGACCTCCTTCAAGACCGTGTGGAAGTGGACGGAGTCCCCTTGACCCAGACGGAACGTTTTACTTATATCATGCTCAATAAGCCGAGAGGGTATGTCACTACGTTGGCAGATGAGAAGGGAAGAAGGAACGTTGCGCATCTGGTAGCTGACTGTCCGGTCAGGGTATGGCCGGTGGGCCGGCTGGACATGGATTCAGAGGGATTGCTGCTCCTCACAGATGATGGTGCGCTCACCTACAGGCTGACCCACCCGGCCCATGAGGTAGAGAAGGAATACCGAGTATGGGTGTCCGGCGATGTGGGGAAGGCGCTTCCCATCCTTGCAGATCCAGTGTGGTCGGATGGAGAGGAGCTCACCGCCGACCGTGTGATACAGGCAGGGAAAAATATCCTCACAGTGGTGATCCATCAAGGAAAAAAGAGGCAGGTCCGACGGATGTGCGCTGCTGCGGGGCTGACCGTGGTCCGCTTGCAGCGAGTGCGGGAGGGAACGGTCCGGTTAGGCGATTTGAGGCTAGGGCACTGGCGCCTGCTCACACCGGGAGAGTTAGCTGGGTTGCAGGGATGAACGGAATTTCTCGCAAAACCCCCTTGCAATTCTCGCGGCAAAACGGTATGATACGTCTATTGGGTGCGGGCGTTCCCCGCAGGAGGATAGAGAGAGTAGGGTCTTGCTATGAGCCGTGATATCTTGACGACGATACAGAACAGGATGGACACCTTTTCCAAAGGACAGAAATCGATCGCCCGCTACATCTTGGACAATTATGACAAAGCTGCTTTCATGACCGCAGCGCGATTGGGGCAGGCGGTGAAGATCAGTGAATCCACAGTGGTCCGCTTTGCCGCTGAGTTGGGTTATGATGGATACCCTGCGATGCAAAAAGCGATGCAGGAGATGATCCGCGGCAAACTCACCACCATCCAACGTATAGAGGTGTCCTACGATCGACTGGGCTCTCAGGACGTACTGGACAAGGTGATACGATCGGATATCGAGAAACTGAGGATGACCTTGAGCGAACTGGATCGAGGAGACTTTGACAGCGCAGTAGACGCTATCGTGAGTGCCCGGCGGATCTATATCCTTGGGGTCCGTTCATCGGCGGCGTTGTCTGATTTCCTCACATTCTACTTCAAGCTGATCTTCGACGATGTGTGCCAAGTGCAGACCAGTCTGGCCAGCGAGATGTTTGAACAGATGCTCCGGGTTGGGACAGGGGACGTGGTCATCGGGATCAGCTTTCCCAGATATTCTACCCGCTCGGTCCGTGCGATGGAATTCGCCCGAGATCAGGGCGCTACGGTAGTGGCGGTCACTGACAGTGAGATGTCGCCCTTGTATGACACGGCCAATTACCGGTTGCTGGCAAAAAGCGATATGGCGTCTTTTGCTGATTCATTGGTAGCCCCGTTGTCGATCATCAATGCATTGATCGTGGCAGTAGGACGGAAAAAGTCCACCGAGGTCACTGCTACATTCAAACGCTTAGAGAGTATCTGGGATGAATACCAGGTATATGAAAAGGTGGAGTATGGGGACAAATAAGGTAGTGGTGGCCGGAGGCGGTGCGGCTGGGATGATGGCTGCTATCACCGCCGCTCGTGCCGGAGCGGACGTACTGTTGCTGGAACCAAATGAGAAGGTGGGACGAAAGCTGTATATCACCGGAAAGGGCCGCTGCAACGTCACCAACGATTGTAGTCTGGAGACATTGTTAGCGTCCGTTCCACGTAATGGAAAATTCCTTTACAGTGCTTTTGCACGCTTTGGTCCAGCGGATTCCATGGCATTTTTTGAAAGCTTGGGGGTCCCCTTGAAAACGGAACGTGGAGGCCGAGTGTTCCCTTGCTCTGATAAGGCGGCTGACATCGTAGATGCGTTGTTTTTTGAACTGCGCCGGCAGAGGGTAAGATCGCTTCGGGATCGAGTGAAAGAATTGATCGTACGAGGGGATTCGGTCATTGGCGTCCGAACGGAGAACGATGGGGAGGTCCTGGGCTGTAAAGCGGTCATACTTGCAACAGGAGGCGCGTCTTATCCACGGACTGGCTCCACTGGAGACGGTTACGCACTGGCGCGAACAGTTGGACACGCCATCGTACCGATCCGGGGGTCTTTAGTGCCTTTGGAGTCGGACGACCCGTGTTGCAAAAGGCTTCAAGGGATCTCTTTGCGGAACGTGGGATTTAAGGTGAAGGACAGCAACGGAAAAACAGTGTTTCAGGAACAGGGGGAGATGCTGTTCACTCATTTCGGGTTGTCTGGTCCGTTGATCCTTTCCGCTTCTGCACATATGGATCTGCGCCGATTGGCCTATTACGCCCACATCGATCTGAAGCCGGCTTTGGACGAGCAGAAGCTGGACGCCCGGCTGGTGCGTGATTTCAAGAACAGGGCGAATCAGGACCATGCCACTGTCTTGCGGGGGCTGGTCCCCAAAGCCATGGTCCCAGTGATTACCGAACGCTCAGGGATCCCAGGGGAAGCCAAGGTGAACTCGATCCGCAAAGAACAGCGTCGTATGCTGCTGGGGATATTGAAAGACTTTACCGTTTCTGTGTCTGGGGCCCGCCCGGTCGAGGAGGCTGTGGTCACCTCCGGCGGGGTAGACGTCAGTGAGGTGGATCCTAAGACGATGGGATCGAAAAAAGTGTCGGGGCTGTATTTTGCCGGGGAATTGTTGGATGTAGACGGTTATACCGGCGGTTTCAACCTCCAGATCGCATGGTCCACCGGCTGTGCTGCTGGTCGTGCGGCTGCGGAACGGGCAAAAAAACGATAGGAAAGGGCGTTGTTCCATGAGATACCACAGTATAGCGATCGACGGTCCCTGCGGTGCAGGCAAATCGACCTTGGCCAAACGGTTGGCGCAGGAGCTGGGGTTCCTGTATGTGGACACTGGGGCCATATACCGAACAGTAGGCTTGGCGGCCCGGTGCAGAGATGTGGATCCGTCAGATGCCGCCAAAGTGGAGTCGATCTTGCCGGATCTGACGATAACTATGGGCTATGGTGAAGATGGCCTTCAGCATATGCTTTTGAATGGTGAGGATGTGACTCAGGCGATCCGGGAGAACGAGATCTCAGCTTATGCTTCCAAGGTCGCTTCCGTTCCAGCGGTGCGGACATACCTTTTGGAGATGCAGCGACGGATGGCCAGAGAGCATGACGTCATCATGGACGGCCGGGACATCGGCACTGTGGTGCTGCCCAAAGCGGAGGTGAAGCTGTTCCTCACCGCAGGGCCAGAGGCTCGGGCAGAGCGTCGCTATCGAGAGCTTTTGGAGTTGGGACAGAAGGCTGACTTCGAGCAAGTGCTACAAGAGGTGGTCGAGCGTGACCGCCGGGACATGGAGCGGGAGATCTCACCTTTGCGCCAAGCAGATGACGCGGTGTTGGCCGACACCACCGGACTGGATCTGGAGGGGAGCTTCCGCCTGCTTCTCACATTGGTCCAGGAGCGGTTGGATACCGGGGAGGAGTTAGATTGAAGAATCGGGTATATGCGGTACTTTATCTCATCATCTGGGTATTCATGCGGATATTCCACCCATGGAAAGCGATAGGTGTGGAAAACGTTCCGGAAGGAGCAGCGCTGATGTGCGGGAACCATACCACGCTGGGCGATCCATTTTATGTGGTATGCTGTCTGGGGCGTAAACGACAGACCCATGTGATGGCCAAGGCGGAGGCTATGAAGTGGCCGGTGATCGGTTTCCTGCTGAAAAAGGCGGGGATCATTGGAGTCAACCGAGGAAGATCTGACATGGCCGCAGTGAAAGAGTGTATGCGGGTACTTCGCAATGGAGAAAAGCTCCTCATGTTCCCAGAGGGCACCCGGGTGCGGGAAGGCGAGACGTCCGAAGCGCATACCGGAGCGGCGATGTTGGCCACCCGGACGGACACCATGTTGGTCCCCGTCTACATCTCGACTAAAAAGCGGCGTTTTTGCAAGACCACGGTGGTCTTTGGTCAGCCGTATCACCCGACGTTCGAGGGACGCAAACCTAGTGCCGATGACTACCAGCGCATCGCTGACGATCTTTTGGACAGGATCCGGGCGCTGGGGGAGCAGGAGATATGATCGTTCTATCCGCCAAAACAGCGGGGTTCTGCTATGGGGTGCGCCGGGCGGTCGAGTTGGCCGAGAGTGCAGCAGCCCAAGGGCCTGTGTTTTTGTTGGGGCATATCACGCACAACGACCAGGTGATCCATCGCTTGGAAGACATGGGCGCTGTCACGATATCTGCCCCGGAAGAGGTGCCAGAGGGTGCTTCCGTACTCATTCGAGCCCACGGGGAACCGGACAGTGTCTATCGGATCCTGGAGTCGCGGGGGTGTCTGGTGCTGGATGCAACCTGTCCGAACGTGGCCCGTATCCACGATATCGTCCGAGATGCGCAGGCCAGAGGCCGTGTCCCAGTGATCGTAGGAGAAGCGGATCATCCGGAGATCCTTGGTATTTTAGGTTGTACCCAGCAGGGGATCGTGGTATCCGGGTGGGATGAGTTCGAACAAATCATGAAAAAAATGCCGGGATTATCCGGTCTGCCTCTAACATTTGTATCACAAACCACGGCCATTGGGGCCAATTGGGAAAAAATCGTGGAAAACACAAAAAAAGTGTGTACAAACGCGGAATTTTTTGATACAATATGTAATGCTACGTCCAGGCGGCAATCAGAGGCCTTGGAATTGGCCGGTCAATGCGACGCCATGATCGTCATCGGCGATCAGAAAAGCTCTAACACCAGGAAGCTCACCCAGCTGTGCGCCAGCCGCTGCCCTGTTGTGGTGCAGGTGGAGCAGGGAAGGGGGGTAGACCGGGAACAGTTCGGCCGGATCGGCACGCTTGGGATCACTGCCGGCGCATCCACGCCGGAGTGGATAATAAAGGAGGTCAGCAACAAAATGAGCGATGAAATCATGGAGATTGAACAGTCCTTCGCGGAGATGCTGGAGGAGTCGTTCAAAATTTTGAATACGGGGGATAGGGTCACTGGAACAGTCGCAGCCATCACACCGACTGAAGTGCAGGTGGAATTGGGCGTGAAGTATCCCGGCACGATCCCACTGTCCGAGCTGAGCGACGATCCCGATGTGAAGGTGGAGGACATCGCAAAGGTAGGAGAGGAGATCGAGGCCATCGTCATGCTGGTCAGCGATCGGGACTGCGTGGTCAAGCTGTCCAAGAAGCGTTTGGATGCGGACAAGAATTGGGAGATCGTGGAGAGCGCGGTCGAGAACAAGGACGTACTTGAGGGCATCATCACTGAGGAGAACAAGGGCGGACTGGTAGCCAACGTGAAGGGCATCCGTGTGTTCATCCCCGCTTCTCAGTCTGGCAAGCCCCGCGGGGCCGACTTGGCTGAGATGGTCAAGACTCGTGTCCAGCTCCGTATCACCGAGGTGAACCGGGCCCGTCGCCGGGTGGTGGGTTCCATCCGCGCTGTGGCGGCTGAGGCCCGTGCTGCCGCCGCTGCGGCCATCTGGGACAACATCGAAGTCGGCAAGCGGTACAGCGGCACGGTCAAGAGCCTGACTTCTTATGGCGCTTTCGTGGACATCGGCGGCGTAGACGGTATGGTCCACATCTCCGAGCTGTCTTGGTCCCGCATCAAGACTCCCTCTGAGGTCGTGTCTGTGGGCGATCCCATCGAAGTCTATGTCATTTCCTTCGATCCGGAGAAGAAGAAGATCTCTTTGGGTGTGAAGGATCACAACCAGGAGCCGTGGGCTGTGTTTACCGGGAAATATTCTGTGGGTGATGTGGCGCCCGTGCGTGTCGTCAAGCTGATGACTTTCGGTGCGTTCGCCGAGATCGTTCCGGGCGTGGACGGCCTCATCCATATCTCTCAGATGGCCGATCACCGGGTCGAAAAGCCTGGCGATGTGGTGAGCGAGGGCCAGACGGTTGATGCCAAGATCACGGCTATCGACGAGGAGAACAAGAAGGTGTCTTTGTCCATCCGTGCCCTGCTGGAATCCGCTCCTGCGGATCGTGACGAGGAGCCCGCTGAAGAGTAAGATCTAAGATCGATCGTAAAAAGGCTGCCGCAGTTGCGGCAGCCTTTTTGGATATGGTATAGAGGTGAAAGATATTTGAGACCTGATGTAGTCATCGTTCCCTGTTCAGGATATACAGAGGCGGAGACCCGTTCAGCACTCGAACAGGTACTGTCCCCTTTTGGGGGACTGGATTGGGTGTCCCCAGGGATGAGGATCGCGATAAAGGTGAACCTAGTGACATCGGCCAAACCGGAAGATGCTGTCACGACCCATCCAAAGTTGCTATGCTCTTTGGTACGGATGTTGGCGGAGCGGGGAGCGGATGTGGTCGTGGGGGATAGCCCTGGCGGACTGTACAATGCTGCCCATGTTGGTCGAGTGTATGCTGCGACTGGAATGGAAGCGGTAGAGGAGGTCGGCGGGCGGCTGAACCGTAACTTTGAGGATCGTCAAGCCCATTTTCCAGAAGGAAAAGTATGCCGAGAGTTTCGATACACAGCCTATTTGGGCGAGGCGGATGCGATCATCGACCTATGCAAGCTCAAGACCCATGGCATGATGGCGATGACCTGTGGGGCGAAAAACATGTTTGGAGCGATCCCAGGCACGATGAAGCCGGAGTATCACTTCCGTTATCCGAATCCTCGAGATTTTGCTCGGATGATCGTGGACCTAGATGAGTATTTCAAACCCAGGCTCACCATCGTAGACGCAGTGGATTGCATGGAAGGTAATGGTCCTACCGGGGGCACGCCGCGGCATATGGGGGCGTTGTTGGCAGGGGAGGACCCGCACAAAGTCGATCTGCTATGTGCTGACCTCATTGGGCTCAAACGGGAAGAGGTCCCGACTCTTGAAGCCGCGTTGGAACGAGGGCTGATACCTCCGTCGGTCGAAGGATTGGATGTGGATGGCGATCCTGCCGCTTTCGCTATCCCGGATTTTCAGCGCATCGTCACAGGAAACAGCCATCTGTTTTGTGGAAACGGGAGCAGTATGTTCGCTAAGATGAAGGGGGCTGTGATGAGTTGGGCTCTGACTCAGCGCCCCAAGCTCAAAGCGGAACACTGCGTAGGATGCGGCCTTTGCAGGAACGTATGCCCGGCAAAGGCGATCGATATGGTGAAAGGTAAACCACATATCGATCGAAAAAAATGTATTCGATGTTTTTGCTGTCAGGAATTCTGCCCAGAAAGTGCGATGGTCGTCCATCGTACAGCCATAGCACGTTTGTTGGAACGATGAAAGTTGAGCATACGAAGGCGATGGAGCAGCCGGATGTGCATATACAAGAAATGAGCCGTTCTTGTGTGTTCATCGTATAAAAAGTCATCGTTAGGTGATCCAAGCCTTGGAACGTCCGAAATGCGGAGCTTGCGGGCCTTGCTTTGAAGAAGCGGTGAATGGGCTCTGACCGACTGTGTAGTTGCCTATGATAGCAACTGCACAGTTGACTTTTGCCGAAAAGACATTCCGCAAAGTGCTTCGATGCATCAACTTGGAAGGGCCGTCTTGCATAGGGCGAAGTAGTGTGTTAAAATAAGGTCCATGTGAACGAAAGGAGGGACTGCGTATGTATCGACCGTTGGCGGATCGTATCAGGCCACAGGACCTAGACGAAGTGCTGGGGCAGAGCCATATCTTGGGCCGGGACGGGCTCCTTCGCCGGGTCATCGATAGTGGGAAGATCCCCAATATGGTGTTTTATGGACCCTCCGGCACAGGAAAGACCACTGTGGCCAATATCATTGCGCAGCGCTCTGGGCGGACACTGCGAAGGCTCAATGCCACGACGGCCTCCCTTGCAGACGTCAGGGAAGTGATGGATCAGGTGGGCACTATGCTGGCCCCCAACGGAGTGCTGCTCTATCTGGACGAGATCCAGTATTTCAACAAAAAGCAGCAGCAATCCCTGCTGGAATTCATCGAAAACGGAAAGATCACCTTGATCGCATCCACCACAGAGAACCCATACTTTACGATATTCAACGCTATCCTGTCACGCTCCACAGTATTCGAATTCAAGATGCTCACAGCGGAGGATATCGTCCCTGCTGTCGATCGAGCCATAGCCCTCCAGGCAAAGGAGCTTGGCGTTGAGCCCATGTGCGAGCCCGGCGTGCGGGAGCATCTGGCAGCATCCTGCGGCGGTGATGTGCGCAAGGCGCTCAATGCCGTCGAACTGCTCATGACTGCCAGCCGCATCCAGGACGGTGTGCTCACCATCACCTTGGACGATGCGCGGTTAGTGGCCCAGCGTTCTGCCATGCGGTACGACAGGGATGGGGATGACCATTTCGATATCGCCTCTGCACTGATGAAATCGATGAGGGGCTCCGATCCAGATGCTGCCCTCCATTATTTGGCGAGGCTATTGGAGGCCGGAGACATGCTCACGGCCATCCGCCGTATCCTATGTTCGGCCAGTGAGGATATCGGTATGGCCTATCCACAAGCTGCTGCTATCGTCAAGGCATGTGTGGACAGCGCGCTCCAGCTCGGACTGCCAGAGGCCAGGCTGCCTCTGGCTCAGGCCGTCATCTTACTGGCCACTGCGCCCAAATCCAATAGTGTGTGCGTTGCTATCGATGCCGCCTTGGCAGATGTACGTGCAGGCAGGACTGGGGAGTATCCCAGGCATCTACAAAACGTCCACGCTGATGGCGCAGGCTTTGAGCGGGAACAGGGTTATCTATACCCTCATTCATACCCTGGCCATTGGGTGGAACAGCAATATCTCCCTGATGCCATCCGCGATCGGGTATATTATGAGTATGGCCCGAACAAAACGGAGCAGGCGGCAAAAAACTACTGGGACAAGATCAAAGATCGATGAAAGTGGGTGGGTATATGCCTATGGACATACAGACCGGCGATGTGCTGGAGTTGAAAAAGACCCACCCGTGTGGGAGCAAGGAGTGGAAAGTGCTCCGGGTAGGCATGGACTTCAAACTGAAGTGCATCGGGTGCGGCCATGAGGTGATGACACCCAGGAGCAAAGCCGAAAAGGCCATCAAAAAGGTGTGGAGAGAAGGAGAGGCCCCATGAACAGATATTGGAGCAAGCGGATCCAGGATATCGTCCCTTATGTCCCAGGAGAACAGCCTAAGGACCGCCGATTCATCAAATTGAATACCAATGAGTGCCCTTATCCGCCCTCACCCAAGGCCCTCGAAGCCATCCGGGCAGCAGCGGGAGACAGTTTGCGGCTTTATCCAGATCCAGAGTGCATGGGATCGCGTGCAGCCATCGCAAAGCGCGAAGGGCTGGATACCGATCAGGTGTTTTGTGGAAATGGTTCGGATGAGATCTTGGCCTTTGCATTCCAGGCATTTTTCGATCCAGGCAAAGAGATCGTTTTTCCTAAGATCACCTACAGCTTCTATCCCGTCTACACCGACTTTTTCGGACTGGATCGACGGGAAGTGCCCATGGATCCGGATTTCGCTAGCCCCGTCGAAGCGTTATGTGGTCAGAACGGCGGAGTAGTGCTGGCCAATCCCAATGCACCTACCGGCATCGCGGTTGGACGAGACACAGTAGAAAAGCTGCTGCGAGCGAATCCGGATGTCGTCGTCATCGTGGACGAAGCCTACGTGGACTTTGGCGCAGAAAGCTCCGTGGGACTGATAAAGGATCATCCGAACCTGTTGGTCGTTCAGACTACATCCAAATCCAGGGCGTTGGCCGGGCTGCGAGTTGGCTGGGCGATGGGGGATGCCGGACTGATCGATGGCTTGCGCTGTGTGAGAGACTCTATCAACTCATATACTGTGGACCGGCTGGCTCAGGCAGGAGCAACGGCTGCGATCGAGGACGAAGACTATTTCCAGTCCATACGCCAGCGGGTGATGGCGACCCGAGAATGGACGAAGAAAGCGCTCAAAGAACGAGGGTTCATAGTCATAGACTCGATGACGAATTTCCTGTTCGTCAGTCATCCGAGCCACTCAGGAAAGGAGATGCTGGATCTTTTACGGGAACGTGGGATCTTGGTGCGTTGGTGGGACAGACCGGGGATCGAAAACTGGTTGCGGATCAGTATCGGGACCGATGAAGAGATGGCGGCACTGATGTCCGCCTTAGATGGATAGAATCAAGGATGTGCGGCCTGCCGGCAAGATCGGCGGGCCGCTTTTTTATTTTTCATTGGACGTGCTTAGACCTTTTTTGATGCCTAAGAAGATTATAATTTGGGACAGACCGGAGAGAGGAGGCCTGCTTGTGACAGTGGTGTATATCGATCTGCTGTTCATATTGAACCTGATCGCAAATTACTTACTGCTATTAGCGGCGGGCCGTATGGCGGGAACGGTGCTGATACGATGGCGCATCGGCTTGGGAGCCGGGGTAGGCGCGCTGTATGCAGCGTTGATCTTCGTACCAGGATTGGAGTGGTCAGCCTTTTGGCCCTGCAAGCTATCGGTAGGCGTGCTGATGGTCCTCATCGCCTATGGTGGGGAACGGACCCTATTGAGGGTGACTGTATTATTTTTTGGTGCGTCAGCCGCTCTGGCTGGAGCCGTACTTGGATCGGAACTGCTGGGGAACGTATCTTTGACATTGGACCATGGGGTATTTTACTCACCGTTGGATATTCGGTTGCTTTTGCTCCTGTTCGTAGCATGTTACTTCGTACTTTCTTTGTTCTTTCGCCGTATAGGACAGCACAGCAAAGAGCTGGCCAAGCTGGAGATCGTTTTGGATGGAGGCTCTGTGAGCATGACTGCACTGAGGGATACAGGCCACAGCTTGACAGAACCCGCTACCAACCGTCCGGTGGTGGTGGCATATTGGAAAGCACTGGCTGGCGTGCTGCCTGTTTGGGCAGACCCATCAGATCCCATCCAGTCAGTAGAGAAGTGTCACGCTGCGGGCTCCAGACAGGCACAACTCGTACCTTACCGTGCCGTTGGAGTAGAGTGTGGGATGATGCTGGCTTTACGTACCCAGCAGGTGACAGTGGATGGAAAGTCACTGGGACGGCTGTTGGTAGCACTATCTCCAACGCCAGTAGATGACGGTGGTGGATATCAGGCGTTGATCGGAGGAGTTTGAAATGGATCTGAGTGTTACATATACACGTTTGTGCCATTTGCTGGCCCGACTTGGGGTGATGCTTCATGGCTCGCTCCACTACATAGGCGGCAGTGACACGCTTCCTGCACCACTGACCCGGGAAGAAGAGGGGCGTCTTTTGGCAGAACTGGAGGAGGAAACCAGTAGGCCAGGGGCCCGGTCCAGGCTTATCGAACATAACCTGCGGTTGGTGGTATATATCGCCCGCCGGTTCGAAAATACAGGGGTCGGCATCGAAGATCTGATATCGATCGGTACTATCGGGCTTATCAAGGCAGTGGAGACCTATAAGCCGGCCAAAAACATCAAATTGGCGACCTATGCCTCCCGTTGTATCGAGAACGAGATCCTGATGCACTTGCGGAAGAACGCGAACCGCAGGGGAGAGGTCTCATTGGATGAACCACTGAATACCGATTGGGATGGCAATGAACTTTTACTGTCCGACGTGTTGGGCACTGACAGCGACAGCATTGAAAAGCCGATCGAGGATGATGTGGACAGGGACTTGCTGTTCACTGCGATAACTCGGTTGTCCCCAAGGGAGCGGACCATCATAACGATGCGTTTTGGGCTCGATGGGAGGAAAGAGCGCACTCAAAAAGAGGTGGCCGATCAGCTCGGTATCAGTCAGTCCTATATCTCTCGGTTGGAAAAACGCATCATCGACCGGCTGAAAAAAGAGATCCTACGGATGATGTGACAGAAAAATCAAGGTACAAAAAGTCCATCGAAAGAGGTCTGACGATAAAAAATATAGCCTGCTCAGCCGCTGTATGAAAGAGCTCCCATCGGTAATACTGATTCTGAATCAATTCCGAGTGAGGTGTCAAAGGTGCAGGGAAAGGTGGAGATCTGCGGGGTCAATACGGCCAAGCTGAAGGTGCTGAAGAGCGAGGAAAGCATGGAACTGCTGCGCCGGGCAAGAGAAGGGGATATGTCGGCCCGAGAGGAACTGATTTCGGGGAACTTACGGTTGGTACTTTCGGTCATCCAAAAGTTTGCCAGCAGGGGAGAGAACGTGGATGACCTGTTCCAGGTGGGCTGCATCGGTCTGATCAAAGCGATCGACAACTTCAATATCGATATGGATGTGCGTTTTTCCACCTATGGTGTGCCCATATCGTTCTTGAGTTGAAAAAAGTGATATGCAAGATCGTCCTCCGTGAAGCCATGTTGGGCTGTACCAAGATTCGATTTTTGGCGCTTGGTTATCGTTGTAGGCTGTTTTTAGACACGTTCTGTTATCAAGGCACTGCCAGATCCAATGACCCATGCGACTTTGCTCAAAGGAGGTATAGTGACATCAGCAAAGATGGTAGGCATTTTTTCATACTGTCAAGTATTTCCGCTTACACTGTCTTGTGCTCGCCATTTCCCTTTACGACATGTGTTCAGTATACAATTAAAATCGATTTTTGACCGCGCATGAAAAAGGGCCCAGGAATGTGGATTCCTGAGCCCTTTTCAAGATTGGAGAGATGAGAACAAGCAATGTCAGCGTTCGACGAATAACGCGCATGTTGTCCGAGTTATTTTGACCTCGCTCTGGCCCAGGCATCCCCCCCGCCACGCCCGTATTTCTTCCCCTCCGGGGGCAAACATCCAATTTAGCCTCTGCACTCAGTAATCTCGAAAAAATCGACTTTATTTTCTCAGAAAGGACGGGATTTCCAGCCGCCCGCGCCGGTTTTGTGAGGGATTTTCATGGGTATAGCAAGGGGAGAGCAAAAAGGGAGGAGGGGAGGGGTGAGAGGGAGAATTTGCTTGGGAAAACCTTGCTTTTCGGGATTTTTCGAACAAGTTTTAACTGTTCCGATGCCCCCGAAGGAGAGAGAATGAGGGGATGGTGGGGGATGGCCTGAGGGGAGAAACGCACAAAAGAGCCCAGGAATGGTGAATTCCTGAGCCCTTTTGTGGGTCGTTATTGGGGTGAAAACATGTTCAAGACCGGAAAGACGAGAACAAGCAAACTTACTTTGCAAGTTTGGCGATCTCTTCAGCAAAATTTT
>CANRXB010000024.1 GCA_947643715.1 uncultured bacterium | reverse complement strand
TCCGCGCCGCCGTCACTGCCCATCCTCTCATGTCCGCTCCCCCTCTTTTTTTGGTATGATTCCTATTTTAGCAGACTGGGAGTGGATCGTAAAAGTTTTTTTGGGGGCCAGGATAGTCCACAACAAAAGTTTGACACTCCTGTATGGCTTGTCTATAAATAGATGAAAAAATCTGTGCAACTGTACGATCAAAATAAGCCAAACACTTTATCGATGCCGGCATTGACATCTACGTTCCTACCACATATAATGATTGGATCACGACCCGTTTTCCAGACGGGGAAAGGAGGGTGCCATGGGCCCAAATACCTGGGAACTCATCCTACGACTCGCCTTGTCCGCTTTGTTCGGTGGGATCATCGGCCTGGAACGAGAGATCCGCTTGAAAGGTGCAGGGATCCGCACCCACCTCATCGTTTCTTTCGCCTCGTGCATGATGATGTTAGTGTCCAAGTACGGATTCTTCGACGTAGTGCAATACTCCTCCGTAAATCTGGATCCCAGCCGCATCGCTGCCGGGCTCGTCACTGCCATCGGCTTTTTGGGCGCTGGAACGATCTTTTCTCGCAAACATGGCATCACCGGTCTGACCACTGCTGCCGGACTATGGGCCACAGTGGGGATCGGCATGACCATGGGGACAGGACTCTATCTCATCAGCACCTTCGGCACTGTGTTCATCGTAGCGATCCAAGCTGCGCTCCACTGGGACCATACCATGCTGGGCCATACTTCCACTGTCGTCCTCATCCAGATCGACGACCGCCCCGAGGCGCTGGACTGCCTCCAAGCGGAGCTGGCCGCGTTGAAGCTGGAGCCCTGTTCCACTAAATATGAGCGGTCCGATGGACTTTTGTCCATAGAGCTCCAATTGGACCACCTTCCTTGTCCCGATCGGGAACTGGGACGAGCGCTGGCCCCCCTCATGAAGCATCCTTACATCAAATCTCTCCTTTGGTGAGCGTCACATAGCACATAACGAAAGAGGGACGGATAGACCGTCCCTCTTTTTCTCATTCGTCCCAAGGATCGAACTCATATGTTGCGGGGGCAGTAGGCAGCTCCTGCGCCGGTGCGGCTTTGGGAGCAGGCCGGAACATGGCAGCGATGGCTTTCCGGTCCAGGATAGGGGCTGTGATGCCCACCACCAGAAATATCCCTAAAGCCACGATCTCCCCTATCCCGCTCTCGCTTTCCGGTAAAAAGCTGAAAATCTGGCCGATACTGTTGAACGCCACATGCCCCAAGATGGACGGCAAGATAGAACCCGCCCGCAGATCCATGAAGCCGAACACCGTACCCAACACGAAGGCGTAAGCGAACCACACTGGGTGGACATGGCACGCCCCGAAAATAGCGGCGGAGAGCAGCACCGCCAGCCAACCAGGCATCGCCCGGCTGAGCCGTGTCATGATGAGGCCCCGGAAGATGAACTCCTCCACCACCGGAGCCACCAACGCGATGGCCAAGACCGCGAACAAACCGCCTCCATCCAAATTGGACGATGCTTCACTGTAGCTGTCCTGCCAGGAGCTAGGCAATATGGACAATACTATGACGACCAGTACATACAGTCCCGGGGCCACGGCTGCGCCTACCCATAGCGTAGGCGCGGGCACTCTCCGCAGCCACAGCGCCTCACTGAGTTTTTTTCGGCGGATGAGATAAAACACCAACACGAACGCTATGGTGAGCATCCCGGATAGGAAACTGTAGACCATGCTGTACTCGGTCAATGTGGACAGCAGCGCATCATCGTCCACCAGACCTCCGGTCATCCCGTCTTGGAGGATGGCCGCCAGGGTCACCGGCATCATCACCAGTACCTGCATCCCCAAAAACAGGGCCAGATAGCATATACATTTCAGTCCCGCCAGCAGCACCTGCACTGCTTGCTCCCCTTTTCCCGACCTCATACTGCGATCCCTCCCAACACCTTGCCCAAAGAATCATGGATGACCAGATCCGCCCGCCCATCGTAAGGGGTAGGGTCCCGGTTGATCAGTACCAGCTTGTTTCCTCGGTAATAGTCGATGAGCCCTGCGGCGGGATACACCACCAGGGACGTACCTCCTACGATGAGCATGTCGGCCTGGGCGATGGCGCGTACTGCGCCCTCCACCGTGTCCTGGTCCAGTCCCTCTTCATAGAGCACCACATCAGGCTTCACCAGTCCGCCGCACACAGGACAACAGGGCACGCCCTCTCCCCCAGCGATGAAGTCCACACCGTAGAAAGCCCCGCATTTGGTACAGTAGTTGCGGTGGACCGAACCGTGGAGCTCGTACACCACCTGGCTGCCCGCCAGTTGGTGGAGCCCGTCGATGTTCTGCGTGACCACCGCTTCCAGCTTGCCCGCCTGTTCCAGCTCCGCCAGCTTTCGGTGCGCAGCGTTGGGCTTGGCGTCCAGACACAGCATCTTGTCCCGGTAAAAGCGATAGAAGTCTTTCGTATGCCGTGCAAAATAGGTGTGGCTCAAGATCGTCTCCGGCGGCTCGTCGTATTTTTGATGGTACAAGCCGTCCACACTGCGGAAATCGGGGATGCCGCTCTCGGTGGACACCCCTGCTCCGCCGAAAAAGACGATGCTGCCGCTTTCCTCGACCCAACTCTGTAATATCTCTTGAGGAGTCATGGCCTTTCCCTCCTTTTTGCTGATTATATCACACTGCATCAAAAAAGAAAAGGCCCCCTTGGAGCCCAAGGGAGCCTTTTCTTTCAATCCTTCATCAACAGGTACAATACCGCTTTCTGGGCATGGAGCCTGTTCTCAGCCTCCTCGAATATCTCATCCGCATGGTCCTCGAACACCCCGGCACTGATCTCCTCCCCCCTGTGGGCGGGAAGGCAATGCTGCACCATACACCCAGGACGTGTCGATCTCATCAGCTCTTCGTCTACGCGATAACCTGTAAAGGCTTTCATCCTGACAGCCCGCTCCTCCTCCTGGCCCATGGATGCCCACACGTCGGTGATCACCACATCGGCGTCCTTCACCGCGTCGGCCGGGGATCGGACCAGCTCGAACCGGCTGTCCTTCGCAGTCTTGGCGAAATCCAGGACCATCGGATCGGGATCGTAGCCCTCCGGGCAGGCTACCGACACGTCCATGCCACACTTCAGCCCGCCCACGATCAGCGAGTTGGCCATGTTGTTCCCGTCCCCGACGAAAGCCAGCTTCAGCCCCTCCAACCGGGTCATCTTCTCCCGGATGGTCATCAGATCCGCCAGCACCTGGCAAGGATGGGCCAGATCCGTCAGGCCGTTGATGACGGGGATGGGCGCCATGCGGGCCAGCTCCTCCACCTCCGCCTGGGCGAAGGTGCGGATCATGATGCCGTCACAGTACCTGGCCAGCACCCGGGCCGTGTCCTCCACCGGCTCCCCCCTGCCGATCTGGCTCTCCTTCCCGGACAGGAACAGGGCGTGTCCGCCGAGCTGGTACATCCCCACCTCGAACGATACGCGGGTCCGGGTGGAGTTCTTCTCGAAGATCATGGCCAAGGTCTTCCCCTTGAGATGGTCATGGGCGATATGGTGTTTCTGGCTGAACTTCATCTGATCGGCCGTGTCCAGGATCTCGTGGATGTCCTCTCGGCTCAGGTCCAGCAGCTTGAGCAGATCTTTTTTCATATCGACGCCTCCTGTTTTCGAGCGAGCACACAATACCAATCCGCCTCATCCGGCTCCACGGTCTCCACAAAGGCGGGGAGGTTCATGAGCTCGATCTCCCCATAGCCCAGCCGCTCCAGCCCGTCCAGCAGGACATGCCGCATGATGGGGAAATAATGCTCCTCAAAGATCTCCTTTTGAAATTTCTTGTTCTCCCGCTCAAAGGTATAGAGCAGATGGAAGGTCATGGAGCCGTCCTCATGGTGGTCCCACACCTGGACCAGATCCATCCTCACACCATTTTCGAGGAACGTGGGATCATAGGTATAGAAACGCTGTTTCGTCGCCGTTATCTTGTCCCAATTCCTGACATCGAAGTAAAGATATCCGCCGGGCCTCACCAAACGGTCCATCTGCCCGAGCACGTCCAGGACCTCATCGTTGGTGACATAGGGCAGGGAGTTCCCTGTGCTGGCCACGCAGTCGAACATCATATCGAAGCTCTCATCCAGCCGGCGGAAATCGCTGGCCCGCAGATCGATGGGGAAGCCCTTCTTGTCCGCCTTCTCTCTGCACCTTTCCAGCATGTGCTCGCTCAAGTCGGATCCGTACAGCCCAATCCCCAGCTCTGCCAGCGGCAAGGTCAGGTTCCCCGACCCGATGCTCACGTCCAACAGGTCCCGCACCTGTTTGCCGGACAGCACCCGCTCCCAGTGCCGCTTGACGATCTGATACCGCCGATCGGTCTCCAGCAGGTCGTAAATGTCCGCTCTGTCGTATAATTTAGCCATGATGTGCCCCTTTCGATCGGGAAAGCACCGTTTCCATGATCGCCAGCCCCTTGTCCATCTCCTCCTTGGTGATGGTCAGCGGCGGCAGGAACCGCAGCCCCGGCCCGGCGGTGAGGCTCAACAGCCCCCCCTGGTTCAGTGCAGCGCACAGCTCTTTATTGGAAGAGCCCTCCGCTACCTCCACTCCGATCATCAAGCCCATGCCTCGGGTCTTCCCAAGGCACGGCAGATCCATGGCCTCGATGGCTCCGCGCAGATACCGGCCCTTCTCCTCCACCTTGCCGATGGTCTCATCGTCCAAGATATCCAGCACAGCGCAGGCAGCAGCGGCGGACACCGGATTTCCGCCGAACGTGGAGGCGTGATCGCCAGGGCCGAACACCTTCCGGCACCTCTCGTTCACCAGGAGACCACCCATGGGCAGCCCGCCCGCCACGCCCTTGGCGAAGGACACCGCGTCGGGCTGGATGCCATACTGCTGGAAGCAGAACAAGGAGCCCGTGCGGCCGATACCGGTCTGCACCTCGTCCACCAGCAGCAGCCAATCCCGGTCGGAACACAGCTTGGCCAGGTCCTGGACGAACCCACGCTCCAAGGGCAGCACGCCGCCCTCTCCCTGCACCAGCTCCACCAGCACCGCGCATACATCATGGCCCGCAGCCTGCCGGATGCTGTCCAGGTCGGGAGCGGCCCGGCGGAAGCCTTCGGTGAAGGGGAAGAAATACTTGTGGAACACATCCTGGCCGGTAGCGGCCAGCGTGGTGATGGTGCGGCCATGGAAGGACCGGTCCAGGGTGATGACGGTCCCTCTCCCCTCGCCGTACTTCTCCCAGGAATACTTCCGGGCCAGCTTGATGAGGCCCTCGTTGCCTTCCGCGCCAGAATTGCCGAAGAAAGCCGCCGCCATGCCGGAGCGGGTACACAAGCTTTCCGCCAGCCTGATGTATGGCTGCGAATAATATAGGTTCGAGACATGGCCCAGCCTGTCGGCCTGCTCCGCTACCGCCGCCGCCCACTTCGGATGGGCGGTGCCCACCGAGAGCACGCCGATCCCAGAGGCGAAATCGATATACTCCCTGCCGTCCACACCGTACAGGGTGGATCCGTGTCCATGGTCGATGGCGATGGGGTTCCTCCCATAGCTTTGGACCACATACCGGCTGTCCAGTTCCCTCAGTTCCTCAAAGGTCATCATGACGCCCTCCTCACACGGTGATCATTGTGCCCACGCCCGCGTCGCTCAACAGCTCAATCAGGATGGCATGCGGGATGCGTCCGTCCAGGATGACGGTGCTCTTCACACCGGAACGTACCGCCTCCACAGCGCAATCGATCTTCGGGATCATGCCGCCCTGGATGACGCCGTCCTTCACGAGCCCCGGCACCTCAGACGCTCTGGCAAGAGGGATCAGGGTGGACTCGTCCTCCGGATCGGTGAGCAGCCCGCGCACATCGGTGAGCAGCAACAGCTTCTCCGCCCCCATGGCGACGGCCAGCTTGGCTGCGGCAGTGTCTGCGTTCACATTGTATGACATGGGACCGTCGCAGCCCCGCGCTACGGTGGATATCACGGGCATATACCTGTTGTGGAGCGCATCCTCCACCACTCCCGGCTCTACCTTGACGATGGAGCCCACCGCTCCATACTTCTCGTCCAGCCGGACGGCCTGGAACAGATCCGCGTCCATGCCGCACAGGCCCACGGCCCTGCCGCCCTGCCCGTTGATCAGGGCCACAAGGTCCTTGTTCACCTTGCCGCACAGCACCTGCTGGACGACCTCCATCGTCTCCTCGTCGGTGTAGCGCAAGCCATCCACGAACCTGGACTCATGCCCCAGGCGCTTGAGCATATCGCTGATCTCCGGCCCGCCGCCGTGGACGACCACCACCCGGACCCCTACCAGGGAGAGCAGGATGAGGTCGGAGATCACCGCCTGACGCAGCTCCTCCGAGATCATGGCGTTCCCGCCATACTTCACTACCACGGTCTTGCCGTTGTATTTTTGGATATAAGGCATCGCCTCGGCCAGCACCTGGGCGCGGTCAATGAGTGAGGACATGGATGACAACCACCTTTATTCATCAAGTTCTGTAATCGCCGTTGATCTTCACATATTCGTATGTCAGATCGCAGCCCCAGCAGGTGGCCTCGCAGTTCCCCTCGTTGAGCGAGACCTCGATGACCACCTCGTCCTGGGCAAGGATCTTCTTGGCCAGCTCCTCGTCGAAGTCCAGGCCAGTGCCCTTCTCGCACACCAGGATGCTCCCCTGGATGGAGGAGAAGCTCACGTCCACATACTCCGGGCGGAAGGGCGCCTTGGAGTAGCCCATAGCGCACAGCACCCGGCCCCAGTTGGCGTCCGTGCCGAACAGCGCCGCTTTCACCAGCGACGAGCCCACCACCGCCTTGGCCAGCCGCTCCGCGCTCTCCTCGCTGCGGGCGGAACGGACGGTACAGGTGATCAGCCGGGACGCACCTTCTCCGTCGGCAGCGATGGCCCGGGCCATGGTCTGGCACACCTGATGCAGCGCTTTATAGAACAGCGTATAGCTGTCGTCCTTCCACTCGATCTGCTCGTTGCCCGCCATTCCATTGGCCAACACCACGCACATATCGTTGGTGGAGGTGTCCCCATCCACCGTGACCCTGTTGAACGTGCGCGGGACGATCTCATGGAGCGCATCCTGGAGCACGTCCTGGGTGATGGCGCAGTCGGTGGTGATGAAGCACAGCATGGTGCCCATGTTGGGGTGGATCATGCCGGAACCTTTGGCGATGGCCCCGATCGTGACGTTCTTGCCGCCGATGTTCACCGACACGGCGGTCTCCTTCTTCACCGTGTCGGTGGTCATGATCGCATGAGCGGCAGCATCGGAGCCGTCCGCGCTCAGGGCTGCGGCAAGGGCGGGCATCCCCTTCTCGATGGCTGCGATGTTCAGCTCCTGACCGATGACCCCGGTGGAGGCGACCGCGAGATCGCCGGGCTTCAGCCCGGTGGCCTTGGCGGCCAGAGCGCACATCTGCTCCGCGTTCTCATGGCTCAACGGGGCGCAGGCATTGGCGTTTCCGCTGTTGGCGATGATGCCCCGGCACACCCCGTCCTCCAGGTGGCTCATGGTCACATAGATGGGGGCGGCCTTCACCCGGTTCAAGGTATAGACAGCGGCGGCGGCACACTCCTGCTCCGACAAGATCAGGGCCAGATCGTTCTTGTCCGCGCTGCTGCCCGCCTTCACGCCGCAATGGACGCCGGAGGCCGTGAACCCTTTGGCGGCGCATACGCCGCCGGATATCTCTTTCAACATGATCGCAACTCCTTTTCTTTGGCCCTTCCCAATCGCAGGGCCCAAAAAGAAACTCTCAGCTCAAGATCCTACTCCTATCTCATATCCAGGCCCTTCGTCTCCTCGAAGCCCAGCATCAGGTTCATGTTCTGCACCGCCGCGCCCGACGCCCCTTTCCCCAGATTGTCGAACAGCGCGGTGACGCTCAGCCGTTCATCGTTCCCCGCCACGATCAGGGACAGGGTGTCCTTGCCCTGCCACTGCCCGGCATAGATCTTGAAGCCAGTATCCACGCCGCTCTCCGGGTCGGATGGATCCCATTCCACCCGGACGGCGCCGGTCTCCCGGCTATCGGCATAGCTGTCCGCCAGCCTCTGCCACACGTCGTGCAGGGTGGAGACGCCCGACAATCCTTTCCTATGCAAAGGCACGGTCACCGCCATGCCCTTGTAGTAGTCGTCCACGATGGGCACGAACACCGGCGGCTGGTCCAATCCGCACACCCGCTGCATCTCCGGCAGGTGTTTGTGGTCCTGGAGCAGCCCGTAGAGCGCCGGGCTGGACAGCGCCGGGGGCCTGTCCGCGCTCTCATACCAGGCGATCATCTTCTTCCCCCCGCCGGAATAACCCGTCAGGGAGAAACAGGTCAGCGCAGCGTCCCTGGCGATCGTCCCGGCCGCCACCAAGGGCTGGACGATGGAGATGAACCCCGTGGCGTGACAGCCGGGATTCGCCACCCGCTTGGCCCCCGCGATCTTCTCCCGCTGACCAAAAAGCTCCGGGAAGCCGTACGTCCACCCTTCCGCTGTGCGGTGGGCCGTGGAGCAGTCGATGATCCTGGTCCGCTCGTTGGCGATGAGGGACACCGCCTCGCGAGCGGCTGCGTCAGGCAGGCAAAGGAACACCAGATCGGCGGCATTGAGCAGCTTGCGCCGCTCCTCTACGTCCTTGCGCTTGTCCTCATCGATGAGGATGAGCTCGATATCGTCCCGCTCCCCCAGCCGCTCATAGATCTGCAGGCCGGTGGTCCCCTCTTTGCCGTCGATATAGATGATCGGTCTCGTCATTCTCATCACGTCCTACGCCGTATCTCACGGCCTGAAATCGTATCGCTCCATGGTCTCCCTGTCCCGGTACTCGTGCTTTTCATAGTAACCGATCAATCCCCCGCCGCTGTCCCGCAGGGCCACCATGTATACGTCCTTGTTCTCCCGATCGTTGCGGGAGGTGTAGATCCGGTCGTGCTCCTTGTCCTGCGCGAACCAGTCCACCACCTTTTGGATCGCTTCCTGGGACCGGGGGCCATGGCACTGGAACAGGCTCGCGCCCACCAAGGCCATGCCGCCGCTCCCGGCATACCGCTTTCCCGCCGCCGGGTTCATATATATGACGGTATGGTCCAGATCGCACAACACCACCGGGCAGCGGTCCTGATCCAACACGCTCTTGAAAAATGGGAGCAGATCCATGTCATCCCTCCGCTGCGGCACAGCGCCGGTCGATGAACTCTTCGATGAGTGCGATCTGCTTTTTCACGCTCTCTTCCGACGGCCCGCCGTACACCTTGCGCTCGTTGACGCAGGTCCTGAGCTGGAGCGCGTCGTACACGCTCTCGTCGAACAGCCCGGAGATGGCCCGGAAATCTTTCAGCGGCAAGGTGTCCAGGCTCTCCCCTGTACGGATGCACATGTGGACCAGCCGCCCCACGATCATGTATGCCTCCCGGAAGGGCATCCCTTTCTTCACCAGATAGTCGGCACAGTCCGTGGCGTTGATGAACCCCACCGACGCGGCCCGGGCCATGTTCTTGCTCTTCACCGTCAGCGTATCCAGCATGGCGGCGAACACCGGGACGCACAGCTCCACCGTATCGATGGCATCGAATACCGGCTCCTTGTCCTCCTGCATATCCTTGTTATAGGCGAGGGGCAGCCCCTTCATCACCGTGAGCAGCGTGATGAGCGAACCGTACACCCGCCCGGTCTTGCCCCGGACCAGCTCGGCCACATCAGGATTCTTCTTCTGGGGCATGATAGACGAGCCTGTGGAATAGGCGTCGTCCAGTTCCACGAACTTGAATTCCCAGGAGCACCACAGGATGATCTCCTCAGAGAAACGGGACAGGTGCATCATCAGGATGGACAATGCCGACAATAGCTCGATGGCATAGTCGCGGTCGGACACGGAGTCCATGGAATTGTCGGTGGGCTTCGCGAACCCCAGGGCGGCGGCGGTCTTGAACCGATCCACCGGATAAGTGGACGTCGCCAGCGCCCCAGATCCCAGCGGGCACTCGTCCATCCGCTCCATGCAGTCCTCCAGCCGGGTCACGTCCCGCTTGAGCATGTTGGCGTAAGCCATCATATAATGGCCGAACGTGGTGGGCTGCGCCCGCTGCAGATGGGTGTAGCCGGGCATGACGACGTCCAGGTTGGCTTTGGCCTTCTTCACCAGCACCTTTTCCAGATCCAGTACCAGGCCGATGATGTGTGGGATCTCCTCCTTCACATAGAGGCGGAAATCGGTGGCCACCTGGTCGTTGCGGGAGCGGGCGGTGTGCAGGCGCTTGCCCGTCTGCCCGATCCGTTCGGTGAGCAGCGCCTCGATGTTCATGTGGATGTCCTCGTTGTCCAACGAGAACTCCACCCGGTCGGCCTCGATGTCCGCCAGGATGGCTCGCAGCCCCTCTACGATCTTTTCCGCCTCATGCGCCTCGATGACGCCGGTCTCCCCCAACATGGCGGCGTGGGCCATAGAGCCTCGGATGTCCTGCTCATACAGCCGCGCGTCGAACCCGATGGACGAATTGAAGTCGTTGACCAGAGTGTCGGTCTCCTTCTGGAAACGGCCTGCCCAGAGTTTCATAACGATCACCTCGCTCATATCATGCGCCCTGCCGCCGGGCCATCGGCCCGGCGGCAGGAACGCTCACGGTCACAGTCTCTTCTGATCTCTCAGCGCCTGCACCTTGTCCGGCAGGCCCCACAGGTTGATGAAGCCGGTGGCGTCATGCTGATCGTAATCGCTCTCCTCGAACGTCACCAGATCCTCGGAGTACAGCGTCTCGGGAGAGGTGACGGAAGCGGTGATGATGTTGCCCTTGTACAGCTTCAGCTTCACCGTGCCCGTGACATGCTTCTGGGTGTCCACGGCAAACGCCTGGAGAGCCTCCCGCAAGGGGGTGAACCACTTGCCGTTATACACCAGGTCGGCGAAATCCACCGCCAGCTTGGACTTCATGTGCTTGGTGTCCTTGTCCACCGTGATCATCTCCAGCACCTCATGGGCCCGGTAGAGGACGGCGCCGCCCGGCGTCTCGTACACGCCGCGGTCCTTCATGCCCACCAGACGGTTCTCCACGATGTCCAGCAGGCCGATCCCGTTGTCCCCACCCAGCTCGTTCAGCCTGCGGATGATGTCGGACGCCTTCATCCGCTCTCCATCGACGGCCACCGGCCAGCCCTTCTCGAAGTCCAGCGTCACATAGGTGGGCTCATCAGGGGCCTGGAAAGGAGACACGCTCATCTCCAGGAACCCGGGCTTGTCGTACTGGGGCTCATTGGCAGGGTCCTCCAGATCCAGCCCCTCATGGCTGAGGTGCCACAGGTTCTTGTCCTTGGAGTAATTGGTCTCCCGGGAGATCTTCAGCGGCACGTCGTGGGCCTCAGCGTAGTCGATCTCCTCGTCCCGGCCCTTGATGGACCACTCCCGCCAGGGGGCGATGATCCGCATCTCGGGCGCGAAACGCTTGATGGCCAGCTCGAAGCGCACCTGGTCGTTCCCCTTGCCCGTACAGCCGTGGCAGATGGCGTCGGCCCCTTCCTTCCTCGCGATCTCCACCAGACGGCGGGCGATCACCGGCCGGGCGAAGGCGGTGCCCAGCAGATAGTCCTCATACTTGGCCCCCATCATCATGGACGGGACGATCACCTCGTCCACCATCACGTCCGTGAGGTCCTCGATATACAGCTTAGAGGCGCCGGTCTTGATCGCCTTCTCCTCCAACCCGTCCAGCTCGTCCCCCTGCCCCACGTCGGCAGACACGGCCACGATCTCAGGATCGTTGTAATTTTCCTTCAGCCAGGGGATGATGATGGATGTATCCAGCCCGCCGGAATAAGCCAGCACAACTTTTTTCACGTCAGTCACGGTGATCCCTCCATTTTCTATTTATCGGCCCAGCGCCCGTTCGCGCTATCTTGGTCAAGAGTATACTCCCTGCCCGCACCGTTGGCAAGTGATTTTTTGCATAGTTATCCGATTTGCTCCCGACATTTCTGGGCAATGTTCCACATATTTGGATGATCATCCACCATTATACCTGGACGGCGGTCCTCGTCCTCCATCCGCCCATATCCTGACGGGAAAAGCAAGTATTTCTATAATTCCTATTGACAAGGTATGCTTTTTAAGGTATGATTTTGCCGAAACAAAAACTCCGTACCCTTTCACGGACTTCAAGGAGATGGATCAAGCTATGATATATGCGGACAATGCCGCGACCACCAAGACCTGTCCCGCCGCGCAGCGGGCCATGCTGGACGCGATGGAGCGCTCCTGGGCCAACCCCTCCAGCCTCCATTCTCCCGGCCAGCAGGCCAAGGAAGCGCTGCAGACCGCCCGGGAGACGGTGGCCCGTGCCATCGGCGCCCAGCCGCGGGAGGTCTACTTCACCTCCGGCGGCAGCGAGGCGGACAACCAAGCCATCATCAGCGCCGCGAAGCTCGGGGCACGCAAGGGCAAGAAGCACCTCGTCACCACCGCGATCGAGCACCACGCCGTCCTCCACACCATGGACCAGCTCTCCAAAGAGGGCTTCGAGGTCACGCTGCTCCCCGTGGACGCGAGCGGCATCGTGAAGGCAGAGGACGTGGCCGCCGCCATCCGCGAGGACACCGCCCTGGTGTCCGTCATGTTCGCCAACAACGAGATCGGCACCATCCAGCCCGTCGCCGAGATCGGAGCGCTGTGCCGGGAAAAGGGCGTCGTTTTCCACACCGACGCGGTGCAGGCCGCAGGCCATCTGCCCATCGATGTGGATGCCCAGAACATCGATATGCTCTCCCTGTCCGGCCATAAGTTCCACGGCCCGCGGGGAGTCGGAGCGCTGTATGTCCGCCGCGGGGCCCCTCTGCTCACCCTCATCCACGGCGGCGCCCAGGAGCGGGGCCTCCGGGCGGGGACGGAGGATCTCCCCGCCATCCTAGGCATGGCGGCCGCCCTGGACGACTCCTGCACCCACATGGCAGAGAACGCCGCTTACGTCTCCAAGCTTCGAGACGCCCTAATCGACAAGCTCTCCGCGATCCCTCACGCCGCTTTGAACGGCGACCGGGAGCGCCGCCTCCCCGGCAACGTGAGCTTCTGCTTCGAAGGCATCGAAGGCGAGTCGCTGCTGCTGCTGCTGGACGACAAAGGCGTGGCTGCCTCCTCCGGGTCGGCTTGTACCTCCGGCTCATTGGACCCCAGCCATGTGTTGCTGGCCATCGGCCGGCCCCATGAGGTGGCGCACGGCTCGTTGCGCCTCACCCTGGACCACGAGAATACGATGGAGGAAGTGGACGCGATCGCAGCCGCGACCATCGAGGTCGTAGACTACCTGCGGGAGATGTCCCCCGTTTGGAAGGCATTACAGAGAGGAGAACGCGACTATGTTATACAGTGAAAAAGTGATGGACCATTTCCGCAACCCCCGCAACGTGGGTGAGATCGCCGACGCCGACGGCGTGGGCGAGGTCGGCAACGCCAAGTGCGGGGACATCATGAAGATGTACCTCAAGATCGAGGACGGCGTCATCGTGGACGTGAGGTTCGAGACTTTCGGCTGCGGCAGCGCCATCGCCACCAGCTCCATGGCCACTGAGCTCATCAAAGGCAAGAAGGTCGAGGAGGCGCTCACCCTCACCAACCAAGCGGTGGTAGAGGCGCTGGACGGCCTGCCCGCCCATAAGATCCACTGCTCTGTGCTGGCGGAGGAGGCGGTGCGCGCCGCGATCAAGGATTATTATGACAAGAACGGCATCGCCTACGAGCCCGAACAGTTCTGCAACGGCGACTGCTCCTGCTGCCACGAACACGATCATACGGAGCACGACGCATGATCGTGCGGGACCGCCACATATAGCTCCAAACAGCAAGGACACCCGGAGTTCCGGCATTTTGCCAGATCCGGGTGTCCTCTTTTTCTTCATGACGTCGATGGCCTCTCCGACAGCGTTGGGACAACGTTCATCCCTTCCGCTTCTTCCAAAGCTGGACCGCTGCGATGGACATCATCGATACTAAGCACAGCATCAAGATACAGCCACCGTCCAGCGATCTTTGAGGGTGACCTGCCCTCCCCTTTCGCGACGCGTCAGCCGCTGCCACGCAGCCCTCACCGCCATTTCGATACGAAATCATGAGCAAAGTAGTTGCTCAACAGCCAGATCCGGCACATTATGGCAATGTTCCAAAAAATTTTATACTTTTTCTCGTAAACCGACATAAACACCGTGTTTTTTCTTTTCTTTTTTGTGCACCTTGACTTTGCCATGACAGCACGCTATAATATAGCCGTATCAACATAACGTTTCTGTGGCACGTAAGACCAGACCACAGCATGTTCTGCCGCCGCGGGCGGAAGTTTGGAGGGCACTTATGATAAAAAAAGCAGATCAGCTCAGCGAAGCAATCACCCGGTTCAGCGCCGGGACCAGCAGCGACGCCTACCGATTCATGGGCTGCCACCGCCAAACGGTGGACGGTCAGGAGGGCTATGTGTTCCGCGTGTGGGCGCCTCACGCGAAAAGCGTGCGGGTGCTGGGCCGTTTCAACGACTGGGACAAAGCTTCTCCGGTCATGGAGCGCATCGCCCCCGCCATTTGGGAGCGGTTCATCCCCGGCGTCCAGACCTATGACGAATACAAATATTATATCGAGCGGCCCGACGGCACCTTCGTGTTCCGGGCCGACCCCTACGCCACCCACTCCGCCACACGGCCGGAGAACGCCAGCAAGGTGTTCGACCTGGACGGCTTCCAATGGACGGATGGCGCCTACCGCCGGGCCCGGGGCCGCAAGGACGTGCTGAAAAGCCCGATCAACATCTACGAGATGCACATGGGCTCCTGGCGGCGGCATGAGGACGGAAACTTCCTGTCTTATCTGGAATGCGCCGAGCAGCTCATCCCTTACCTGAAGGACATGGGCTACACCCATGTGGAGCTGCTCCCTGTCAGTGAATACCCCTTCGATCCCTCCTGGGGCTATCAGGTGACCGGGTACTACGCTCCCACCTCTCGATACGGCACCCCACACGATTTCATGCGCTTCGTGGACATGTGCCACGAGGCCGACATCGGCGTCATCATCGACTGGGTGGGCGCCCACTTCCCTCGGGACGAGTGCGGCCTGTTCGAGTTCGATGGCGAGTGCTGTTACGAGCCTTCCGACCCCCTGCGCCGGGAGCATCCCGACTGGGGCACCCGTATCTTCGATTACGGCCGGTATGAGGTGCGCTCCTTCCTCATCTCCAACGTGGTGTACTGGCTCGACAGGTTCCACATCGACGGCATCCGTGTGGACGCGGTGGCCTCCATGCTCTATCTGGACTACGGCCGCCGGGGCGGCGAGTGGCGGCCCAACAAGGACGGCGGCAACATCAACCTGGAAGCCGTGCAGTTCCTGCGGGACATGAACTCCGCCGCCCTCACCTTCGATCCCTCCGCCATCATGGTGGCCGAAGAGTCCACCGCTTTCCCCCTGGTCACCAAGCCGGGGTTCGACGGCGGGCTGGGCTTCAATTTCAAGTGGAACATGGGCTGGATGCACGATATGATCGACTATATGTCCACCGATCCCCTGTTCCGGAAGGGCAAGCACAACAACCTCACCTTCTCTCTCACCTATGCGTTCTCCGAGAACTTCGTGCTCCCCCTGTCCCACGACGAGGTGGTCCATGGCAAATGTTCTCTGGTGAACAAGATGCCCGGCGATTACGCCGACAAGTTCCAGAGCCTGCGGGCGTTCTACGGCTATATGATGACCCACCCCGGCAAGAAGCTGCTGTTCATGGGCGGCGAGTTCGGCCAGTTCATCGAGTGGGACTTCCAAAAGGAACTGGATTGGCTGCTGCTGGACTATGACAAGCACCGCCAGATACAGGATTACGTCCGGGACCTGAACCACTACTATCTGGATCACCCTGCCCTCTGGCACAACGACACCGACTGGCAAGGCTTCCAGTGGATCTCCTGTGACGACTATCAGCAGAGCGTCATCTCCTTCCGCCGCATCGACGAAAAGGGCAAAGAGGTCATCGTGGTGTGCAACTTCTGCCCCGTGGAACGCACCGGCTACTGCATCGGCGTGCCCAAGGCAGGCACCTATGTCCCCGTATTGTCCAGCGACGATGTCAAGTACGGCGGCAGCGGCACCGAACTGGTCCCCGTCAAGGCCAAAAAGGAAGAGATGCACAACCTCAAGTACTCCGTGGCGCTCACCCTGCCCCCCATGTCCACCGTGTTCTACGAGCACAAGGCCACCCGGGGCTCCAAGGACGAGACCGTCGAGGAAGAGCCCGCGCCGAAAGCCGCCAAAACGAAGGCTGTGAAGGCCAAGGCCGAAAAGCCGGTCGAGAGCGTTGAGGATGCCGCCGCTGAAGAGCCCAAGCCCAAGAAGAAGCCTGGCCGCAAGCCAAAAGCTCAGACCGCTGAAGCCGTTCAGGATGCCCCTGCTACAGTCAAGCCCGCACGCAAGCCCCGGGCCAAAAAGGCGGACGCCGCTGAGGCAGATGAGCCAAAGATCCGCAAGACCCGCGCCAAAAAAGCCGAAAAATAAATTTGAGGGGGAGTTCAACTTGTTCCAGCGTAAAAAAGAGTGTATCGCCATGCTCCTGGCCGGTGGCCAGGGCAGCCGTCTGTACGTGCTCACACAGGACACCGCCAAGCCGGCGGTGCCGTTCGGCGGCAAGTATCGCATCATCGATTTTCCTCTTTCCAACTGTGTCAACTCCGGCATCGACACCGTCGGCGTGCTCACCCAGTACCAGCCCCTGGAACTCAATGATTATATCGGCAACGGCCAGCCCTGGGACCTGAACCGGAACTGGGGCGGCGCCCACGTCCTGCCCCCTTACACCCAGTCCAAGACCGAATCCTGGTACAAGGGCACCGCTAACGCCATCTATCAGAACATCCCCTTCGTGGACCGTTACAATCCCGAGTATGTGCTCATCCTGTCCGGCGACCACATCTACAAGATGGACTATGACAAGATGCTCAAGTTCCATAAGGAAAAGGGCGCCGAGTGCACCATCGCCGTCATGCCCGTGAGCATGGAGGAAGCCACCCGCATGGGCATCATGAGCACCAACGAGGATCAGGCCATCACCGATTTCGAGGAGAAGCCTGCCCAGCCCAAGAGCAACCTGGCCTCCATGGGCGTGTACATCTTCACTTGGTCCGCTTTGAAGCAGTACCTCATCGACGACGAGGCCGATCCCCAGTCCGAGAACGATTTCGGCAAGAACATCATCCCCGCTTTCCTGAAAGACGGGCGGCCCATGTACGCCTACTCCTTCGAGGGCTATTGGAAGGACGTGGGCACCCTGGACAGTTTGTGGGACGCCAACATGGACCTGCTCGATCCCAGCGATCCCATCAACATGCGCGACCCCAGCTTCCGCATCTACGCCCGGAACTACTCCGCCCCCGCCACCCGGATCGGAAGTGGCGCCAAGGTGACCAACTCCTTCGTGGCCGAGGGCTGCACCATCCGAGGCAGCGTGGACCACTCCGTGCTGTATACCGGCTGTGAGATCGAAGAGGGCGCTGTGGTCGTCGGCGCTGTGATCATGCCCAACACCATCGTGCGCAAGGGCGCGAACGTGAGTTACTGCATCGTGGGCGAGCAATGCGTGGTGGAAGAAGGGGCCAAGATCGGCGAGCGGCCTGAGAATCACTTGGATGCAGACTGGGGCATCGCCGTGGTGGGCCATAAAAAGACCATTGCCGCCGGCTCCGTCATCAAACCCAAAGAAATCGTTTAAGGGGGGCGTTGACCATGAACATGACTGGTATTATTTTTTCCGAGATGTACAGCGACGCGTTGAACTCTTTCACCCATGACCGCAACATGGCCGCCATCCCCTTCGGCGGACGTTACCGTCTGGTAGACTTCGTGCTGTCCAATATGGTCAACTCCGGCATCCTCAACGTGGGCGTGCTGGCCAAGCAGCACTATCACTCCCTGATGGACCACCTGGGCAACAGCCAGGAGTGGGACCTGAACCGCAAGAACGGCGGGCTCCAGCTCCTGCCCCCCTTCGCCACCGAGGACACCAGCGGCAGCCGCGGCAAGCTGGACGAGCTGCGCAACGCTCTGGACTATCTGGAGACCATCTCCACCACTCCGTACATCCTGCTGGCGGACGCCTATGTGCTGTGCAACATCGACTATCGCGCTGCCCTGGAGGACCACATCGCCAGCGGCTGTGACATCACCATGATGGCCACCAAGGAGACCGAGGCCTCCCAGATCGATTTCGCCTCCGTCATGAAAGCGGATGCCAGCCACCATGTGACCTCTTACGCTCTCGACTGTCCCGCCAAGCCCGGCGACTTCGCCAGCATGGGCCACATGATCATCTCCCGGGAGCTGCTCATCAACGTCATCCGCGACTACACCTCTCGAGGCATCTACGACTTCCTGCGGGACTTCATCCAGCACGAGTTCAACCGGGGCCGTCTGACCATCAACCTCTATGAAGTGGAAACCAAGGTCCTGCGGGTCCGGGACGTGAACGAATACTTCCAGAGCAGCCTCGCCATCCTAGACGATGACATCTCCGCCGCTCTGTTCCGTGGGGACCGGCCCATCCATACCCGTGTCACCGACGAGGTCCCCGCTTACTATGGGCTGGACTGCCAGGTAGAGCGGTGCGTCATCGCCGACGGCTGCTTCGTGGACGGCCGTGTGGAGAACAGCGTCCTCTCTCGGGGCGTGAAGGTGGGCAAGGGCGCCGTGCTGAAGAACTGTATCATCATGCAGGGCAGCGTGGTAGGCGACAATGCCAGCCTGGAGAACGTCATCGTGGACAAGTGGGTCACGATCAGCGACGGCGCGCAGCTCAAGGGGCTGGATTCCAATCCTGTCGTCATCCGCAAAGGAGTTACAGTATGAAAATCTTATTCGCCTCCAGCGAAGCCGCACCTTATATCAAGACCGGCGGTCTTGGCGACGTGGCCTCTGCCCTGCCCAAAGCCTTGGCTGAGTCCCCCAATACCGAGGTATGCGTCTTTTTGCCCTACTACAAGGCCATCAAAGACGACCCTGATCTTGAATTGGAGTATATCACCAATTTCACGGTCCCCCTGGCTTGGCGCAACGTATACGCCGGGCTGTTCCGGGCTGTGAGCAAGCGCAAGAAGCTCCAGTACTATTTCATCGACAACGAGTACTATTTCTATCGGGACGGCTGCTACGGCCATTATGACGACGGCGAGCGTTTCGCTTTCTATTCCAAGGCCATCCTGGAATCCCTCCAGCACTTGGATTGGTATCCTGACGTCATCCACGCCAACGACTGGCAGACCGCGCTGATACCGGTGTTCCTCCGGGCGTTCTACATGAACGTAGAGAAGTATAAGCCCATCCATACCCTATTCACCATCCACAACATGGAATATCAGGGCCGTTTCCCTAACGCTTTCGTGGACGAGGTCCTGGGTCTGCCCGAGGATTGGAAGGGCACCATGCACTTCGACTCCTGCACCAACCTGATGAAAGCCGCCATCCATACCAGCGACCATGTGAGCACGGTGTCCCGCACCTATGCGCACGAGATCCAGGACCCTTACTATGCCCATGGGCTCCACGGCGTGCTGCGCCAGCACAGCTACAAGCTCAGCGGTGTGGTGAACGGGATCGACACCGAGGTGTTCGACCCCGCTACCGATCCGTTGCTCTACTCCGATTTCACCGCCGACACCCTGGAAAAGAAGCAGGAAAACAAGCGCTTCCTCCAGGAAAGGCTCGGGTTGGCCACCCGGGACGATGTGCCCATGATCGTCATGATCACCCGCTTGGTGGGGCACAAAGGGGTGGATCTGGTCCAGGCCGTCATGGACGACCTGATGCGGGACGATCTCCAGCTCGTCATCATCGGAACTGGCGAGCGGCAGTATGAGGACATGTTCCGCGCCTATGCCGCCAATTTCTCTGCCAAGATGTCCGCCAATATCATTTTCGACAATACTTTGGCCCATCAGGCGTATGCCGGCGCCGATCTGGTGCTCATGCCCTCCAAGCAGGAGCCCTGCGGCCTGACCCAGCTCATCGCCATGCGGTATGGCACCATCCCCATCGTCCGGGAGACCGGCGGGCTCTTCGATACCGTTCCCGCTTTCAACATCGAGACCGGCGAGGGCAACGGCTTCACCTTCAAGAGCTACAACGCCCATGACATGCTGGACGCCGTCCGTCGCGGCGTGAGCTTGTTCCATGATAAGGAACATTGGACCGCCCTGCAAAAGAGCGTCATGGCCTATGATAGTTCCTGGAAACGCTCCGTCCAGGAATACTGGGACATCTATCACTCGATGGTGGACTGAAACAGCTCTTTTCGCGGATTTGTCGCACTTTCTCCTTCTCTTTTCAGAAGGAGGAAAAAATGAAAATTTATAGTGCACAAGTCTCACCTTTTATGGTATAATAATGGGGCGTATCATCTCGCCCTGTGTGATCACAGCCCGTGAGAGCGGGCTGTGATCACACTTTGCAGGGATCGGCCTGCGTTTGACCCCAGGGAACGTCTCCTGAGACAACGTTCCCCGCGGTCAGGCACAGTCCCAACAGGACCTGCTCAGGTCCTGCATCTCTCCGGCTCATGCCGGTTCATGAAGGAGTTCAACGTATGGATCAGAAACAGATAATCACCCAATTGAACGAAATGCTACTGGTGCGGTATGGCTGCTCCATGGAAAGCGCCTCCCCTCAGCAGGTGTATCGCGCCCTGTGTTATGTGGTCAATGGGATGCTGGCGGCAAAGAACGCCGAGTTCCATCACAAGCGGGACGAGCGTCATGAAAAACAGGTCTACTATATGTCCATGGAGTTCCTCGTAGGCACTTCCCTGCGCAACAACCTCTACAACCTCGGTTTGGAGGACCTGTTCACCAAGGCCCTCGAGAAGTGTGGCGTGGACATCCACGACCTGTATGAGATGGAACCCGATGCCGGCTTGGGCAACGGCGGCCTGGGACGTCTGGCCTCCTGCTATATGGATTCCGCCGCCAGTCTGGGCCTGCCCATGACGGGTTACTCCATCCGCTATGAATTCGGCATCTTCAAGCAGAAGATCGTGGACGGCTGGCAGATGGAGTTCCCGGACGATTGGCTGAACATGGGTGACGTATGGCTGGTCCCTCACGAGAGCGAAGCTGTCGAAGTCCGCTTCGGCGGCCAGATCCACGGCTGGGAGGACGACGGGAAGTACCGTGTGGCCCATCTCAATTACCAATCCGTCATGGCCGTTCCCAACGAGATGTATATCTCCGGCTATAACAGCGGCGCTGTCAACCCCCTGGTGCTGTGGTCCGCCAAGTCCCCCAACAGCTTCGATATGTCCGCCTTCTCCCGCGGCGACTACGCCAAGGCCCTGGAAGGCGACACCATGGCCGAGGTCATCTCCAAGGTGCTCTACCCTGCCGACGACCATATCGAGGGCAAGCGCCTGCGTCTGCGCCAGCAGTACCTGCTGGTGTCTGCCTCTGTACAGACCATCCTCAAAAAGCACCTGCGGGACAACAAGACCTTGGACGATCTGCCCGACAAGGTATCCATCCACATCAACGATACCCATCCCGCCCTGTGCGTGCCCGAGCTGATGCGCCTGCTGGTGGACGAGTACGACTATAGCTGGGACCGCGCCTGGGACATCACCTGCCGTACCCTGTCGTACACCAACCACACTGTCATGAGCGAAGCTCTGGAGCGGTGGAACGTCTCCCTGTTCGAGCAGTTTCTCCCCCGCGTGTACCAGATCGTCCAAGAGATCGACCATCGTCTGCGTGTGGATCTCCATGGTTATTATGGCAACGACATGGGCAAGATCGAGTATATGGCCGTCATCAGCGGGGGCGAGATCCGCATGGCCAATCTCTGCCTGTCCGCCTGCCATATGGTGAACGGCGTGTCCAAGCTCCACACCGAGATCCTGAAAGACAGCATCTTCCGGGACTACTACCAGATGGAACCGGACCACTTCTGCAACGTCACCAACGGCATCGCCTACCGCCGCTGGCTGTGCCAGTCAAACCCCCAGCTCACCGATATGCTCAAGGAGCTCATCGGCGACGGCTTCGTCACCGACTCCACTCAGTTGGAGAAGCTGCTCAAGTATAAAGACGACCAGAGCGTCCTCCAGCGCCTCCAGGACATCAAGCTGGCCAACAAAAAGCGCCTCTCCAGCCTCATCCTCAAGCGGGACGGCATCGTAGTAGACCCTGACTCCCTGTTCGATGTGCAGATCAAGCGCCTGCATGAGTACAAGCGCCAGTTGCTCAACATCCTCCAGATCCTCCATATGTATCTGGAGATCAAGGCCGCGCCCAACGCGCCCTTCCAGCCCCGCACCTTCATCTTCTCCGCCAAAGCGTCGGCCGGATATATCATGGCCAAGCAGATCATCCAGCTCATCGTGGCCGTGTCCAAGCTCACCAATTCCGATCCCGACACGAGAGGCAAGCTCACAGTGGTGTTCATAGAGGACTACAACGTCTCCCTGGCCGAGATCATCATCCCCGCCGCCGAGATCTCCGAGCAGATCTCCATCGCCGGCAAGGAGGCCAGCGGCACCGGCAACATGAAGCTGATGATCAACGGCGCGGTGACCCTGGGCACCTTGGACGGCGCCAATGTGGAGATCCATGAGCAGGTGGGCGACGACAATATCGTCCTGTTCGGCCTCAAGACCGACGAGGTGAACGACCTGTGGCGCTGGGGCTACAATCCCCTGGACTATGTGCGCAACGATCCTGAACTCAAAGCGGTGATGGACCTGCTCATGGGCGGCATCAGCGGGATGCACTTCGATGATATCGTGCGTTCCCTCACCACCAATCATAAGGGTCCCGCCGATCCCTATATGAACCTGGCCGACTTCCACGACTATGTCCGTGCCCAGCGTGATGTGTCCGCCATCTACGGCGACAAGCAGCGGTTCAACCGCATGTCCCTGGTGAACATCGCCAAAGCGGGCTTCTTCTCCGCCGACCGTGCGGTAGAGGAATACGCCAAGAACATCTGGCACACCAAATGATTCGTCCCATCGGGGCGAGCACATAAAAAGAGGAGGTTTGGAGCGTGAAACAGGTCTGTTTCGGCATCGACATCGGCGGCACCACCGTCAAGCTGGGCCTGGTGAGCCGGGAAGGGGAATTGATGGACAAACGGGAGTTCCCCACCTTCCGGGATCTGTCCGCCACCTTTGACGACATCGCGGACCACATGCGTCAAGTGCTGGCGGCGTTCCCTGACTGTCAATGTGTAGGCGCGGGCGTAGGCGTGCCCGGCCCGGTGGTCGACCAGTCTTTGGTGACCATCTGCGTCAACCTGGGCTGGGAGAACGTGGACGTGGCCCAGGAGCTGTCCCGCCGGGCTGGGATACCCGTCCGAGCCGCCAACGACGCCAATCTGGCCGCCCTGGGCGAGATGTGGCAGGGCGGCGGAAAGGGTTGCCGCAACCTGGTGCTGTTCACCGTGGGCACCGGGATCGGCGGCGGCATCATTTGCGACGGCCGCATCGTGGCTGGAGCCACCGGCGGCGGCGGCGAGGTCGGCCACATGACGGTCCCCTTCCACTCCGACTGGCAGTGTGCCTGTGGCCGGAAGGGTTGCCTGGAAGTCACCTCCTCCGCTTCTGGTATCATCCGGGCCGCGAGAGCGTTCTCTCCATTCAAGGAGATGGAGAAAGTGACTGCCAAGGACGTGTACGACGCTGCCGCTGCTGGGGACAAGAACGCCCAGGCGGTGGTCGGCGAGGCTGCCGCCGCGCTGGGCATGGCCGCCGTCACTGTGAGCTGCGTCGTCAACCCAGAGGTCATCCTGTTGGGCGGCGGCGTGTCCGCCGCAGGCAGCGCCCTTTTGGATCCGGTCGAGGCCGCTTTCAAGGCCGGCGCTCTTCCCGCCTGCGCCGATGTGCGCTTCGCCCTGGCCCAGCTCGGGAACAACGCGGGCATCTTTGGCGGCGCTGCGATGTTCTTCACCGACCCCTCCTGAGGGGAAACTTTGCAAAGGAGTGATCTTTCATGCTGAGACTTGACCTGTCCAAGTTGGAGGGCGTGCTCTCCCGGGACCAGATCGATGCTATGGCCTCCGAACTGGAGGCCGCTCACGCCAAGCTATACGATCCCACCGCCCCCGGCTCCGACTTCACCGGCTGGGTGCGTCTGCCCGAAAACTACGACAAAGACGAGTTCGCCCGTATCCAAAAGGCCGCTGCGAAGATCCGTCAGGATTCTCAGGTATTGGTGGTGGTGGGCATCGGCGGATCCTACCTGGGCGCTCGTGCCGCGCTGGAGGTGTTCCCCTCCGACGGCCCCGAGATCTGCTTCGTAGGCTGCTCCCTCAGCCCCAATGAGCTGAAAAAGGTGATCGACAAGCTGGAGGGCCGCGACTGGTCCATCAATGTCATCTCCAAATCCGGCGGCACCACCGAGCCCGCTATCGCGTTCCGGGTGTTCCGGGACCTGTTGGTGAACAAGTACGGAAAGGATGCCGACAGCCGTATCTACGCCACCACCGACAAGGCTCGGGGTGCCCTCAAGACCCTGGCCGATTCCAACGGCTGGGAGAGCTTCGTCGTGCCTGACGACGTGGGCGGGCGGTTCTCTGTGCTCTCCGCGGTGGGCCTCCTCCCCATCGCTGTGGGCGGTACCGACATCGACGCATTGATGTCCGGGGCCCGGGACGCCATGAACGCATTCGACGAGCGAGGCATGGCCAACCCGGTGTGGCAGTATGTGGCCGCTCGGAACCTGCTGTACCGTCAGGGCAAGAAGATCGAGCTGTTCTGTTCCTATGAGCCCTCCTACTCCTTCGTCGGCGAGTGGCTGAAGCAGCTTTTCGGCGAGTCCGAAGGCAAAGACCACAAGGGCATCTTCCCCGCTTCCGCTCAGTTCACCACCGATCTCCACTCTTTGGGCCAGTATATCCAGGACGGCGAACGCCATCTGTTCGAGACTGTCATCTATGTGGACGACACCGGCTGTGACATCGCCATCCCTCACAGCGACGACGATGGGGACAACCTGAACTATCTGGCGGGCAAGCCCTTGAGCTTCGTCCGTGAGATGGCCTTCCAGGGCACCTTGGCTGCCCACCAGGACGGCGGCGCACCCTCTATCGTGCTCCGTTTGGATAAGATGGACATCCACGCTCTGGGTGAGCTGTTCTACTTCTTTGAGCTGTCCTGCGGGATCAGCGGGCATGTGCTCCAGGTCAACCCCTTCAATCAGCCCGGCGTAGAAGCATATAAGAAAAATATGTTCGCGCTGCTGGGGAGACCCTGAACCATCCCACTTGACCAGTGAGAATCCTGCAAGATAGGGACCAGTGCCCTACACTGGAGATGATCGGGGATGCCATCGGGAATCCTTTGTTCCTTGAGTTTTGCGCTGCGATCAAAGAAAAGTACCGATGCTGTGAAAAGATCGAGTTCAGCTCCTGTTCTATGGAGAGGGGTTGGAACGTCAAATTCAAAAGATCCGGTAGGGCCTTGTGCACCATATATCCCAGAAGATCGTATTTTACCGTCATGATCGTGATAGGCCGCAAGGAAAAAGCTCCTTTCGAGGCGATCCTGCCTGACTGCACTGCCGCACTCCAGCAGATATACAGTCTGACAAGGGAAGCGAACGGACAAAAGTGGCTCATGATCGATCTGGAGGACCACGACGATCTGTACCGTGATGTGTTCCGAACGATCGAGATCCGGAACGGCTGATGGGCTCACTTGGCCGCTGGATATCCGTCCCAAAGGCGGGTATCCAGCGGTCTTTTCGCACCATAAAAAGACACGCTCAAGCGGTTACCGCTTGGGCGTGTCTTTTATCAGTTTTTACCCTTTCAAGCCCGGTGCTCAGCTCAAAAAGTCCTTCAGTTTCTTGCTCCTAGACGGGTGGCGCAGCTTACGCAGCGCCTTGGCCTCGATCTGCCGGATGCGCTCTCGTGTGACATTGAACTCCTTGCCCACTTCCTCCAAGGTGCGAGTGCGCCCGTCCTCGATGCCGAAACGCAGCCGCAGCACCTTCTCCTCCCTCGGGGTGAGGGTCGAGAGCACATCCACCAACTGCTCCTTCAGCAGAGTGAACGATGCGGCCTCGGAGGGCTCGGAGGCATCCTCATCGGGGATGAAGTCGCCCAGATGGCTGTCCTCCTCCTCACCGATCGGGGTCTCCAACGAAACCGGTTCCTGTGCGATCTTGAGGATCTCCCGTACCTTTTCCACGGGCATCCCCATCTCCTCAGCGGTCTCCTCCGGGGACGGATCGTGCCCCAACTCCTGTAAGAGCTGCCGGTTCACCCGGATGACCTTGTTGATGGTCTCCACCATGTGCACCGGGATACGGATGGTACGGGCCTGGTCGGCGATGGCGCGGGTGATCGCTTGGCGGATCCACCATGTAGCGTAGGTGGAGAATTTGAAGCCTTTGACATAGTCGAACTTCTCCACTGCTTTGATGAGGCCCAGATTGCCCTCTTGGATGAGGTCCAGGAACAGCATCCCACGCCCCACATACCGTTTGGCGATGGACACCACCAGACGGAGATTGGCCTCGGCGAGCTGCTGCTTGGCCCGTTCCCCACCCTTGACCGCCTTTTTCAGCTCCTTCATGTCATCGGCAGAGATGGTCTCACCGGACTTTTCCAGCTCCGCCAACTGCTCCTGTGCCGCAGCCCCCGCCGCCATGGCCTGAGCCAATTCGATCTCCCTCTCCGGAGTGAGAAGATCCACCTTTCCGATCTCTTTCAAGTACATGCGCACCGGATCGTCGATGGCAAAGGAATCCACCAACGTGTTGGGATCCACGATCTCTTCCTCGGGGATGTCCTCCAGTTCAGCGGCAGGAGGCAGGATATCGTCTTCCAGCTCCAAGGGGAAGTCCTCTCCGGCGGTATCGATGCCCAGATTCTCCAGTACATCGTATACCTTGTCCATCTGCTCGCTCTCCAGGCTGATGGAATCCAACGTTTCCATCATCTCGGCAGAGGACAGCTTGCCCTTTTTGTAACCGGTATCTACCAGCTCCAACAGCTTCTCCCCGCCTTGGATGCCCTCGATCATCTTGGCCAGCTCCACCTTGGCCGCTTCCAGTTTTTCAGGGCTCGCTTGGGTATGAGGGGCGGCTTCCGCCTTTTTCACCGTCTTTTTTTTGTCGCTCATGGTCTTTCATCCTCCAAAGCCTTTTTTCTGTTTCAGCGCCTGCCGCAACCCGTTCAGGTCCTCCGCGCTATGTATGTCTCCCTTGCGGTGCTCCGCAAGGATGGTCTGCTTGCAGTCCTCCAACGCCGCCTGGGCCGTGTTCCTGGCCTGGGGCTGTTGGATGGCAGCGGTGAGCTGATCCAGCTCCTCTGGGGTGAACTGGCCCTCCAGCGCCGGTAATGTCACGCTCTTGCCCTCCTCCCACCGCCTGCGCAGTGAACTGTACGCCCTGCCTAACAAGGGCGAAGAAAAGCTGCTCTCCGGAAGGTCGTCTAGCTGCCGGAAATATTCCCCGTCCAGCAGCACCACCCGCAAGATCCCCTCCTCCGCCCGAGCAGAGCGGATGTTCTGATACCGCAGCCCCCGGTCTCGAGGCTGGAGCTGCCGGACCGGCGTCAGGTTTCGTCGTTCCTCCTGCTTTTTGGCCTGCCAGCCCTGCTTTTTACGCTGACGCTCCACCTCTTGGAGCACCGCTTCTCTGGACACCCCTGCCGCCTCAGCGCACCGCCCGGCATAGATCTCCCGTTCGATCGGACTGGGCAGACTGGATATCACGCCCGCCGACGCCAGCAGATATTGGGTCCGTTGATCGTCCCGCGTCAGGTCGAACCCCGCACGGACCACACTCAAGCGGTACTCCGCCGAGTTCGCGCTCTGCTCCATCAGATCCTGGAACGCCTGGGGCCCTGCATTTTTGATGAAGTCGTCCGCATCCTGTTTCACGAGCTGGCCGTCTGAAGCCTGCCTGCGGGGCAGGCGCAGCACCTTCACTGACACCTCTGAGTTCTTCAGCAGCCCGATGGCCCGCTGTGTGGCATCCTCTCCGGCATTATCATTGTCATAGCACAGCACCAGCTCCTTGGTGTAGTGTTCCAGCAGACGCACATGCTCTTCGGTGAGGGCGGTCCCCATCGTGGCCACCGTGTTGTCGAACCCCGCCTGATGCAGCGTGATCACGTCGATATTGCCTTCCACCAGGATAAAATTGGCCCGTTTGGTGTTCTTCGCGTAGTTGAGTCCATACAGGATAGAGCGTTTTTTGAAGATAGCGGTCTCCGGAGTATTGAGATATTTGGGAGTGGAGTCGTCCATGACCCGGCTCGTGAAGCCGATCACGTCCCCCCTCACGTCGATGACCGGGAGCATGAGACGGTTACGGTATTTGTCGTACACGCCGCCGCCTTTCCCCGCCACGGCCAGGCCCGCATCTATGAGGTCGGCCTTGTCGTACCCTTTGTCCCGCATAGCCAGGATGAGGCTGTCCCAGGCGTCCGGAGCCGCGCCTAACCCGAACCGGGCGGAAAATTTTGGAGCGATGCGCCGTTCCTCTCGGATATAAGCCGCCACCGCCGCCCCCCGGGGGTCCATGAGCATAGAGCGGTAGAACCGGGCAGCCTCCCGGTTCAGCTCCAGCACCCGCCGGCGTCTTTCCCGCCACGCACCATCCCCAGGATCGTCGCTGGGGACCTCCATCCCCTCCTGCTCCGCCAACTTGTGCACCGCCTCCGGGAAGGACAGGCTGTCCATCTCCATGACGAAGCGGATCGCTCCGCCCCCCTTGCCACAGCCAAAGCAATGGAAGATCTGTTTGGACTCGTTGACGGAAAATGAAGGCGTCTTTTCATGATGAAAGGGACACAGGCCCCAAAAATTGCCCCCTTTCTTATTCAAGGGCACATAGGCGGAGACCACGTCCACGATGTTCAGCCGGCTGTTCAGATCGTCCAAAAAAGATTCGGGTATGGCCACGGTCCCACCTCCCGGCAAACGCCGTTCTCAGCTTAACGGCTATCCTAGCCATTTTTTGTATTTTTTATCCCTTTTGGTTAAAAACTGCTGTAAAACACGCAAGATCGCTCACCGATCCACAGGTGCGGCCTGAAAACTCTCGCCCAGCTCCACTGCGGTGAACTCCCCGGCGGACAGCTCCACCATCCGCGCCCGGAAATCCTCCACGCCCTCCTCCGGCAGCAGGACATGGACGGTGACGGCGGCGGCATATTCGATCTCTCCCACCATGCCTCCTTGGGCGGTACAGGCCAGCTTCACCCGCTCCAGAAAGCTGTAAGGGCACTCCACCCCCAGCTCCATCCATCGGCGCACTTCGGACACACCGGCAGCATCCAACGCATCTTTAGCGCTTTGGGTATAGGCCCGCACCAGGCCGCCCGCACCGAGCAGCACACCGCCGAAATACCGGGTGACCACACAGCACACATTGGTCACGCCTTCCTTTTGGAACACCCCCATCATAGGCTGACCAGCCGTGCCTTGGGGCTCCCCGTCGTCGGAATACCGCACCGGACCGTCTTTGATGAGATAGCACCAGCAGTTGTGCCGTGCGTCGTGATATCGCTTCTTCATCTCATCGATGTGGGCACGGGCTTCGTCCTCTGTCTCCACCGGCCATACGTGACCGATGAAGGTCGATCGTTTTTCAGTGAACTCCGCCTCTGAAGCCCGGCTGGGCGTCAGATATCCTATCATAGCTTCCCCTCACTCATCTCATCACCGCACCCGAACACGGCGCCCAGCCCCGTTTTTCCCACCGCCTGCGGCGGCGCTCCCTATTTCACCATCCATCCCGTAGGGATGAACAGATCGTTGAACTGCTCCACCGCATAAGTATCCGTCATGCCCGCGATGAAATCCAGGACGGCCCGCTGCTCCCCTTCCCGCATCAGGATGTCCTGATACTCCGAGGGCAGCTTGTCCGTGTGCTTATAATAGTATTCATACAGCAAGCATATCATGTCCTCCGCCTTTCCCTCTTCCCCTTTGGCCAATGGGTTGAAATAGACCGACTGGAACATGAACTGCCTCAGCTCTGCCATGGCCTGCGCCACCGCCGGCGATTGCTGGATCGCATCCCCCTCTCCGCTGGAGCGGATGATGTCCATGGTCAGCGTTTCGATGCGCTCTCCATGCGTATAGCCCAGGGTCTGTGAGATGTGGACCGGGATATCCGTAGGGAATATGACGCCTCCTCGCATGGCATCGTCGATATCATGGTTGATGTAGGCGATCTTATCGGCGAACCGCACGAGCTGTCCCTCCAGGGTCTCCGCGATGCGGCCAGACGTATGGCACAAAATGCCGTCCCGGACCTCATGGCACAGGTTCAGCCCCGCTCCCTCGTTCTCCAGCCGGTCCACCACCCGCAGAGACTGCTCGAAATGGCGGAACCCTCCCTCCACCATCCGGGAAAGAGCGCGCTCTCCGGCGTGCCCAAAGGGAGTATGCCCCAGGTCATGGGCCAGGGCGGCGGCCTCAGTGAGATCCTCATTGAGCCTGAGCCCTCGGGCCATGGTGCGGGCGATGCGGGACACCTCCAGCGTGTGGGTCATCCGCGTGCGGTAGTGGTCGCCCTCGGGCTGGAGGAACACCTGCGTCTTGTGCTTCAAGCGGCGGAAGGACTTGCAGTGGACCACCCGGTCCACGTCTCGCTGGAAGCAGGTGCGCATGGGGCAGGGCGGTATGTCCACTGCCCTGCCTTTGGAATCCGCAGACAGACAGGCCCGGGGCGACAGGGTCTGCCGCTCCAGTGCCTCGGTACGCTCTCGAATGGTCTGCTCCATCCTATATCCCTCCCCGACTCGAGCATGAGGCAAAATCACTGTCTATTTCTTATACTCCATCAAACACAAAAATCCCTCTCAGTTCCAAAAAATTTTTGACATATTTTTTTCCGCCCCTCATAGGCTTGCCGGGGAGGGGATCGCCATGGACCTGATCGTCTGTCTTGCCCGCCTGCTTGTGCTGGCGGTGATCTTCGTCAACGGCTGGACCGACGCACCCAATGCCATCGCCACCGCAGTCGGCTCTGGAGCCATGAGCTTCCGCCGTGGAGTGCTCCTGGCAGCGGTGTGCAATTTCGTGGGGGCCGCGCTGGCCTGCCTGTGCTTCCCTGCCGTGGCCGACACCATAGGAGAGCTGGTGGCCTTCGCCAGCCCACGAGATGCCCTTCCCGCACTGAACGCCGCCCTTCTGGCCATCGTTTTGTGGTCGGTAGCGGCGTGGCGGTTCGGTCTGCCCACCAGCGAGAGCCACGCTTTGCTGGCGGGGCTGTCCGGCGGAGCGCTGGCCTTGGGCCCCGGAGCCGCTCAGCTCAACGCCGGAGCGTGGCTGTGCGCGCTGGCCGGACTGGCGCTGTCCCTCCCTTCCGGCGTGGCCGCTGGAAGGCTCATCCGGCGGGGGCTCACGGGACGGGTTCGTCATCCAGACACATGGCAAAAAGGAGCCACCGCTCTCACTGCCGTGCTCCACGGTGTGCAGGACGGGCAAAAATTCCTGGCCCTGCTGATCCTCACCGACGGCCTGGATGGCGGAGCGCCCGCCTCCCGGCTGGGCCTGGCCCTGCTCACAGCCGGGACGATGGCTCTAGGCACCGCGCTGGGAGGCAGGCCGATCGTGGAAAAGGTCGGCTCAGAGCTGTCCTCCCTCTCCCCCACCGCCGGACTTGCCGCGGACCTGGGCGCAGGTGCGGTGCTGCTGGTATGCTCCCTGCTGGGGCTGCCCGCCTCCACCACCCACGCCAAAGTCGCTGCCATCTGTGGCGCAGGTCAGGGGGTCGATAAGCGGGTGATGGGTCAGATGACCGGGACCTGGGTCCTCACCTTCCCCATCTGCGGGGCCATAGCCTTCTTGTTGCCGAAGGTGATGTTGGGATGCCCCGCCGGGCTTCCATACCGATCACCCAGAACTCCAACGGCGGCAAACGGGAGCGGGGCGGCCAGAAAGGCCGCCCCGCTGGTCCTATTTTCGGGAGGGACCGGACGCCCCCGTGACCTCTTCGATGGTACGCAGCAACAGCGCCAGATCCATGGGCTTGAGCAGATGCGCGTCGATCCCCTTTTCCTTCGACCTCTGCCGGTCTCGCTCCAGCATGTCGGCGGAAAGCGCGATGATCGGGATCCTGGCCAACGTCGGATCCGGCAGGTTCCGGATCGCCTCCGTCGCCTGCCAGCCATCCATCACCGGCATCTGGATATCCATGAGCACCAGGTCATGATCCCCAGGCGCAGCCCGCTGCATCTTCTCCAGCGCCTCACGCCCATTTTCCGCTGTATCGACGATGAACCCCATCTCTTCCAACAGCTCCGTCTCGAGCTCCCGGTTGAGTTCATTGTCCTCCACCAAAAGGATGCGCCGCACCGCCATACATCCACCGGTCCGCTGCGCGACGTCGGACAGAGCCTGGAGCCGAAAGCTGAACACAGCGGTAAAAGTACTGCCCTCATCCACCTTGCTCTGGACATCCAGCGTACCGCCCATCATGTCCACGATGTTCTTCGCGATGGCGAGCCCCAACCCCACGCCGTGGATCCCACTGAGGGTCGAGTCCCGCTCCCGGCTGAAGGGCTCGAAGATCTTCTCCAAAAACTCAGGACTGATCCCGATCCCAGTATCCTTCACCGTCAAACGATAGAGTGCGTATTGGTTGGGCAGCTCCTCTCCCTGGGTGACGGACATGACGACACTCCCGCCCGGATCGGTATAGGTCACGGCATTGTTGCCCAAATAGAGCATCAACTGCCGCAGCTTTTCCCGGTCTGCATACACCGCACTGTGGCACAGACCGCTGAAGTCCAATGTGAACGCGATGTCCTTCTCCTGGGCCTGGGGCTGGAGGAAATCATAGACATGCTGGACGATCTCCCTCAGGTCGCACTCCACCTCTTCCGTGCCAGAGTCTCCAGACATCGAGGAAGCCTCCAGGACCTTTTCAATCATGTCCAAAAGCTGGCGGGCCGCGGTCTCCACCCGTTCCAGATAGCCCAATGCCTCCTGCGGGTCGTTCACGTTCATCTTGGCCAGCGTGGTGAAGCCAAAGACGGCATGGAGAGGCGTGCGCATGTCATGGGACATGTTGGACAGGAAGGTGTCCTTGCTGTTCACAGCCAGGTTCGCCTTCGCCAGCGCCTCCGCCAGCAGCGACTGCTGTTCCAACTGGCTCTGGAGCTCCTCGTCCATGCGGCGATAACCCAGCACCACTTGATTCACTGCGTCCCCGTGCCCCACGTTCACCAACCGGAGCTGGAGATATTGGAGCTCCCCCTTCACCAGTACGCGGTAATTGAGATAATATGTCCGGCTGACCGCCAGTTTTTCCCGGATATGGGCCGGTGCGGTAGACCTGGCCACCAACTCCCGGTCCTCCGGATGGACCCAGGTGTCCACATAGCTTTCCGCATACTGGAGATAGGAGCGGGCCTGACGCCCATCGAACAGGACAGCAGTGCGGCAGCTCAGCCGGTAAGGCGTCACTTGGTCTGCGTCCAGGTCCACGTAACAGATGGACTCATAGTTTATGCTCAGCCCCTCGATGACCTCCAACTGCCGGAGATACTCCTGGTCGATGAGCCGGCGCTCCTCATCATATGCTTGGAGGCGCTGCTCCTTTTCCATGTTCTCGCCGATCAGCAGGTCCCTTTCCAACAGCATCCGATCCCGCTTCTCCGTAGCGTCCCCCAAGAACACGTAGAAGATGTCCCCAACGCCATCGACGTGGACGAAATGGCCATAGTCCTCGATCCAGCGGACTGTGCCGTCCTTGCGATGGATGCGGTACTCCACATAGTCCAGATCGTACTGGCTGGCCGCGATCTGCGCCCATATGCTCTTCTCCACCGCTTCCAGGTCCTCCGGGTGGACGAGGCCGCGGAAGGAGCCACCCGTGAACGCCCGAAAGTCTTCCATCGTATCGCACTGGCAGATCCGCAGCATCCCTCGGTTGGCGTATATGATCTCCTCGCCCCGATCCGCACGATAGATCAAAAAGCCGCCGGGCATCTCGTCCATGAACCGTGCCAGGGCCGCAGTCCCACACGCCTGCTCTCTTCCCTCTCCAGACGCACCAGGACAACTTTCCGGAGACGACCACAGGGCACGAAGGATCTGTTCGAACAGGCAGGACCCATACTCACCTTTCTCCATGGACATCTCCCCCTTTTCCTACTACAAATTTTACCATAAAAAAGGAACCTTGTCACCATCTGCACACACAAAATTTATCCTTTGTACACCGCCCGGTCTCCGATCATGCCGGATCGCCTAGATACACCACAGGCCCCGCTTTTCGAACGCTTAGGACGAAAAGCGGGGCCCAGTAAGAACAGAGGCGGACCTATATCGATCGTTATCCCTGGTCAGGGGCCTGCGATCCTTTCTCCTTATAGAACTGGTTGGACTCGAGGATCTTTTCCTTTTGGACCGAAGTGATGCTGTCGGTGATGTCCTTGATGAACACATAGAACAGTCGATGTTCTTCGCCCCATTTGGAATTCTCCAAATGGCCACAGTCATCCACCCAGCGCACCTGGCCGTCCTTGCGGACGATCCGGTACTGCACATAGTCCATATGCTTTTCGGAACCTTGGATCTGGCTTTCGATCTCCTGCTCCACTCGCTCCAGATCGTCCGGATGCACCATGCCGCGGAAGGACCCTCGCACCAGCTCCATCAGCTCCGTCATGCTCTCGCACCCAAAGACGTCCATGACCGCCGGATTGGCATACAGGATACGCTCATCCTCCACAGCGCGATAGATGAAGAACGCATCGGACATGTTGGCCAGCGACTCGGCCATGCTCATCTGGCGGCGCCGCTCCTCTTCCTTCATGATCTTGTCGATGCTCCGGATGGTGATCACAGCCGTTTTGGGGACCCCATCGACCCGCTCACTGATGGTCACACTGGTCAGGCACCATTCGTCCGGCGCATCCTTGGTGCTCCGGCGGTAGCGGTGATCCACCGAGTCCTGAGTCTGGAGCACGGTGCGCAGATTGTCCAAGGAAAGGAACCTGCGCACGTTCTCCTCGTCGTGGCGCAAGATCTTCCCCGTGCCGAAATGCCGCTCCACCATGGCCTCATAGTTGCCCCGCTCCATGATCAGGTTCTCGTCAGGATAGAGCATCCGGCAATAGTTGTCCTGGAGCTGCAGATAGTAGACCTCCCGATAGGCCAGCACCATGCTGCTGAACGCTCCCTCGTAGAGCTGCATATGGGTCACGTCCCGCAGCAGACAGGCCACATAACCATATTCATACTGATAGAGGGTCATTTGCAGATAGTGGCTGGAAATGGAGCTATACGCGTAATGGTTCAGCATCTCCCCCAGGAACGCCGCCCGATATGCCTTGTGCAGCAGTTCCCCGTGGTCGTCCCCGAACGCTTTCAAAATGAGATAGCGCAGACGGCTGATATCGCTGCCGCACATCCGTTCCATCTCTTGATTGATGTAGACGATATCATAATCGTCGGGTTCTCCAGCATCGTTCAATATGATCTTGGACAACCCGTATCCGCATGGGAGCGCGCCATAGTATTGGTCGAGCTGATCGCGCTCCTGACCGGCCAGCTCTGCCATCGGCTGCTCCTCCCTGGCCCTCTCCTTACGCCGCTCCTGCAAGAACGTCATATCGGAAAGTGAAAGGAAGAACATCCTGTGCTCGTCTTTTTCCCGCAGGAAAAAGACCCGGACATGGACCCAGAGCACCTTGCCGTCCACCCGCAGATAGTGGATGTTCCCTTCCGCACCGGCGGGCCGGCCGTCATAGGCCTGCTCGAACAGGGACAGAAGCACAGGTCTGTCGTCATCCCTCACGTTGCTCCAGAGCTTCCTGCCCACCTCTTCGTCGGTCGCCACGTCCAGACCGGCCATACGATAATACTGCTCGTTGACCCGGATGATCTCGATCTGGCTCTCGAACACATCGTAAATGGCGGACGGCCCCAGGATGTTGTTCACCATCGTATCGGTGAACAGGTTGCCATCCATGAACTCCCGCATGTGGAACGCTTCCACCTGTTTGCAGTGCAGACCGGTGAAGTCCAGCCGACGCTGATCGGTGAGGACCTCCTCGAACTGGTCGATCGGAAGGGGCTTGTAGTAATAATACCCCTGCGTATACCGGCACCCCATGTTGCGCAGCACGTTCTCCTGCTGGAGCGTCTCCACGCCCTCCACGATGATGGGCAGCCCCATCAGCCGGGCCATGTTGACGATGGATTCCAGGATACCGATGCCCTTCTGCTCTTCTCCCTCCGAGATCTCCAGGAAACGCATGTCGATCTTGATCACGTCCACCGGGATGCTCTTCAGCATGTTCAGAGAGGAGTAGCCGCTGCCGAAATCGTCCATCATCACCAAGAAGCCGGCCTCTCTCAGCCGGTCCACCGTGTTGTTGATGGTCTCGTCCTCTTCCGCACAGGCGCTCTCTGTGATCTCTGTTTTGATGTACTTGGCAGGCAGGTCGTACTTTTCCAGGAGCTGGAGCAGATACGCCGGGACGTCCATCGCCATGATATCGATGCGGGAGATGTTGATGGAGATGGGCACCGGCCGGTAGCCCCGATCGACCCAGCTCCGCAGCCACTGGCACACCTTCTCCCAGACCTGCTGGTCCAGGAGATAGATCATGCCGCTCCGCTCCATCACAGGGATGAACTTGCCGGGCGGGATGAGGCCCTTGGTACTGTGCCGCCAGCGCACCAGGGACTCCGCGCCCACCAGCTTGCCGGTGAAGATGTCGCACTGAGGCTGTGCGAAAAAGGTGAACTCGTCCCGCTCCAAAGCTTCGGTGACCTCTACCAGCAGCCGCATCTCTTCCTCCAGGTCGGTCTCCATCCCAAAATCGTAGCAGGAGATGCTGTTACGGGCGGTGGTGTGGGACATCGCCAGCGTGGCCTGATCGTAGAAGATCTCCGGAGGGAGCTGTGTGTCGTCCACTGGACTGACGCCAAAAACAGGGATCACACCCATCGCGCCGCCCAACCGGGATATCCCGGCCAGGATATCGTCCCGGAGCTGCTCCAAGAGTTCCATCCGCCAAGGCATGACGATGCAGAAGTTGTCCCCTTCGAAATATCCCGTCACACCGCCGTGCTGCTTCCGGACGGCCTCCAGGCAGTCAGCGATACGACGCAGCAGCTTGTTCCCGGCATCCCGCCCATGGAACTTGTTGAAGAGCCGGAAATGCAGGATGTCGATGGCCACCATACAATAAACATTGGGCGCGGCCTCCGCGATGAACGGCCGTGCCTCTTCCATGAAGCTGCTGGGAGAAAACAGGCCCGTCAGCAGATTCTTCGTGAGATTTTCTTGTTGCACGCTCATAAGATCCTTGGCTGTGTCCCTCTCCATACTACCCCTCCGAATTTTCTATAAGCTCATCCAATCCAGCTTTCTTCCTGATATCCATTCCCTTTTTGGTTGAAAATACCACACTTTTCCCGTTTTGTCAAGGCGATCTTGTAACGGCGCAGAAATAGCGGGGAGAGCGATCGCCCTCCCCGCTATCGGTCCCGGGTGCCAGATCACATGATCTTGCGGAACAGCTCCTTGAAATCCTCCACACTGGCCGCTTTGGGGTTGCCGGGAGCACAAGCGTCGGCTGCGGCGGACTGGGCCAGGAACTCCAGGTCCTCCTCCTTCATGGCCTCTAGCTTGGTGGGGATGCCCACATCCACGGAAAGCTGGCGCACCGCATCGATGGCGGCCTTGCGATAGGCGGCCTGGTCCATGCCCGTGGTGTCCACGCCCATGGCCTCGGCGATGTGCTTGAACTTGTCCCCGGTGTGTTCCTGGTTGAACTCCATCACGATGGGCAGCATCATGGCGCAGGCCACGCCGTGGGGAGTGTCATACACTGCGCCCAAAGTGTGGGCCATAGAGTGGGCGATGCCCAGGCCCACGTTGGAGAAAGCCATGCCGGTGACGAACTGGCCCAAGGCCATGGCCTCCCGGCCCTCGGGATCGTTCTCCACGGCTTTACGCAGGTTGGCGGCGATGAGCTTGATGGCCTCCAGGTTCAGGCAGTCGGCCAGCTCCCAGGCGGCGGCG
>CANRXB010000023.1 GCA_947643715.1 uncultured bacterium | reverse complement strand
ACGAAACCCCCGGCTGGCTGCCGAGGGTTCCAACCAAATTATATTGTAATAGGAGCATAGACCCATGCCACCCAAAGAAGAATTTGAAAAATCCGTCCAATCTATCGACCAGGCCCTGGGCGAGATTGAGCGCACTCTGGAGCAAATGCTGACCCTGGCCCGCCTGTCCGCCAGCGATTTGAACGTAGACCGGGCCGCGCTGCAAAAGACACTGGAACGCCTCCAGCGCAAGATTGACCACATTGCGGATACCATTTGACTTGATTTTTCGACATTTTCTGCACGAAGTTGCACTTTCGTGATTGCACCAGAGCAAAAAGCTCGACTTACCTACGATAACATCCTTCGCTTGTCCGATGACCCGGACGTCAATGACGTTATCCGGTTCCTTCGCGAACGAGAGATCGTCCATTTCCAGCGTTTCGGCGAAGCGATCAACCTTGCCAAAGCGCGAATGGATCAGAAAAACGTATACTTCACCAACCCTGCTTTCGATAAATGATCCTCCTATCAAAGAAACAGCAGGCCCCGAGCTTCGTGGCCTGAAACAAACTGACGACCAGCCCCGAAATCTCGAGGCTGGTCGTCAGTCTTTTGATTCATCCTTCCCAACTCACGCCTGTGGCATAGTCGATGACGATCCCAGGTTGGACGTTATAGACGTAAACGTTGAAGCACAAGCCCTCCCCTTCGTCTTCCACTGAGAAAGCTTCCATCTGGACGCCGCGGGCCACCAGCTCATCGCCAGAAAAGATTGGCGTCACCCGATACAATACGTGGTTGCCTGTGTCTTCCACATAATCGTCCACCATGTTCTCGAACGGCAGCATCCCGACCACGTTCATATATCGGGTGCCTGTGATCAGGTTCTTCTCATTCGCGTTCTCCCCTGCCAACTGATAGCCGATCAGATGACAGCGATTATAGAGATACTTCCCATCTACACAGTCATATTTCACAGTTTGCCACCCCGTTGGCTTCACCTGCCCGATATCCCCTCTGGGCTGTGTCGGCATGATATCCAGGCAAACGTTCGCATAAGCTGTCCCGCATCGGCCTAAATGGTCCAAATCGCTGTAGATCTCAAAGGGCTCCAAAGTCAGATCGTCCAGGCCAAAGTCTGGCTGACCGTTTTGGAGGACGACATAAGGCTCCCCTGAAAATTCCGGGACCTGCCCCAAAACGATCCGTTCCGACCGCTCCTGTTCCAGCCGGACCCATGCGGACAGGACCACCAAAACGAAAAATACCAGTGCCCACAGAAGGCTGCCTGACTTTTGGCGCTTTCGTGTCTTGACACCAGACCGCCCCCGGCTCATGACCTGCCCTCCAAAATGCCGCTGGCCCCCACGTCTGCCACGAGCTGACGCATCACCGGGACCGGCTGCACCAGAGCGAACCGCACATGTCCTTCGCCCATCGGACCGAACGCAGAGCCAGGCGTACACAACACCCCTGTCCGCTCGAACAGCTCCAAACAAAATCGCACCGAATCAGTGTGTCCCACCGGCAGCGGCGCCCAGACGAACATACTGCCCTGGCTGTCCGGCACCTCCCAGCCGATAGAACGCAGCCCACCGCACAAAGCGTCCCGTCGGGCCTGATATTCCACCCGCTTCCTGGCCACGCTGTCCTGCGGACCGTTGAGCGCAGCCACAGCGGCGTGCTGGATGGGCAGGAACATCCCATAATCGATCTGGGAACGCAGCCGTTTGAACGCCCCTACCACTTCTCGGTTCCCCATCACGAACGATACTCGGGCTCCTGTGAGGTCATAGGTCTTGGATAACGAGTTGAACTCCACCCCGACCTCACGAGCGCCCTCGAAGGACAGGAAGGACCTGCCCACCCGACCATCAAAAATGATGTCGGAATACGCATTGTCATGGAGGATGATGATATCGTTCTGCTTCGCAAATCCGATCAGCTCGGGATAGAAGCTGTCCGGCGCGGCTATCCCCAACGGGTTGGCCGGATAGGAGACCACCATGGCCCGGGCCTTTTTCGCCAGCGCTGGGTCGAAATGCTCCAGATCGGGCAGGTAGCCATGCTCTTCCGACAGCGGATACCGGACACAGCGGGCACCGCATAGATACGGCCCCATCTCGAAGATCGGATACCCCGGGTCAGGCACCAGCACGACATCGCCCGGGTCGCACAGCGCCCAGCCGATGTGGGTCAGTCCCTCCTGCGATCCATAGATCGACATCAGCTCATCATCCGCAAGGTCCACGCCATACCGGCGGCGATACCACCCCTTGACCGCTTCTGCCAGCTCCGGCATCTCGCCCAGCGCATAACGGTAGTTCTTCGGGTCCGACGCAGCCTGCGCCAACGCCTGGACGACGTGTGGCTCGGGGAGCATGTCCGGCGTGCCGATGGACAGGTCGTACACCGGCTTCCCCAGGCTCGTCCGCTCAGTTTTCCGTTCGTTCAGTACGTTGAAGATCCCCGTCTGAAAGCTGTCCATCCGGCCCGCGAGCCTGATCTCCATGGGCTTTCCCCTCTTTATCTCTATTTTTTAGTTGGGCCAGCAACGCTTCCCCGTCCCCTTCCTTCTCTCCCACGAGAACGAGGAACTGCGCTTCATCGATGACAGGCACGCCGAGCGTCTGCGCCTTGCGCAGCTTTGAGCCCGCAGCCTCGCCCGCTACGACACACCCGGTCTTTTTGGACACCGAACCGGAGACCTTGCCCCCCAATGCCTCCAACTTCTCCCCTGCCTCTTTCCGAGAGCAGGCGGACAGCTCCCCAGTGAGCACGAAGGTGATCCCAGCCAGCTTGTCCCCTACCGGCGCGGCCTGACTGTCCATATTCACCCCCGCCTCTTTCAATGCGGCGATGAGATGCTGGCTTTGAGGCGCCGCGAACCATTCTGTGATATATCCTGCGGTGATGCCGCCGATGTCGTCGATATCGGTGAGCTCCTCCTGTGTCGCACAGGCCAACGCATCCAGAGAACCGAACCGGGAGGCCAGGATCTTGCCCGCCTTTTGCCCCACCTGACGGATGCCCAACGCATACAGCAGCTTCGACAGATCGTTCTGTTTGGACCTCTCGATCGCAGCGATCAGATTGTCCGCCGATCTCTTCCCCATCCGCTCCAGCTCCGCCACACTGTCCCGGTCCAAGCGGTATAGATCGGCCGGGGTCCTTACCATGTCAGCGTTCACCAGCGCCTCCACCACCGCAGGGCCCAGACCCTCGATGTCCATCGCGTCCCGGCTGGCAAAATGGGTCAGGTTGCGCAAGAGCTGAGCGGGACACTCCGCACCGGTGCAGCGGATGTGCGCCCCATCCTCGTCCCGAGCCACAGCCGCTCCACACACCGGGCACACGCTGGGCAGCAGGTAGGGCCTCGTCCCCTCTGGACGTTTCTCCTTCACCACGGACACGATCTCTGGTATGATCTCTCCCGCCTTTTGTACGATGACGGTATCGCCGATGCGGATGTCCTTCTCGGTGATGAGGTCCTGGTTGTGCAGCGTGGCGTTGGTGACCGTGGTGCCGGCCAAGCGGACCGGGGCGATCACCGCTTTGGGGGTCAGCACGCCTGTGCGGCCCACCTGGATCACGATGTCCTCCACCACGCTCTCCTTCTGCTCTGGCGGATATTTATAGGCCGCTGCCCAGCGAGGAAACTTCGCCGTCTCTCCCAGCGCGTCTCTCTGTGTCAAGGAATTCACCTTTACGACTGCTCCGTCGATATCGAACGGATAGTCCTCCCGCCGGTCCCCCAAACGAAAGATGGACGACTGGACCTGCTCCATGTCCTCGAAAAGCTGATAGTCGATCACCTTGAAGCGCATAGAGCGCAGCCAGTCCAATCCGGCGCTGTCGGACTCAAAGGGGCCGTGGTCGGAATATTGGATGTTGAACACCACCATGTCCAACCCTCTGGACGCGGCTACCTTCGGGTCGAGCTGCCGCATGGAGCCCGCCGCAGCATTACGGGGGTTCGCGAACAAGCTCTCTCCCCGCAGCTCCCGCTCCTCATTGAGCCGCTCGAAGGTCTTACGGGGCATATATACCTCGCCCCGGACGATCAGCACCGGGGGCGCATTCTCCAACCGCATGGGAATGGAACGGATGGTGCGCAGGTTCTTTGTGACGTCCTCTCCTACCTGGCCGTCTCCCCGGGTGGCGCCCCGGACGAACACGCCGTCCTCATACTCCAGCGCCACAGACAAGCCATCCACCTTGGGTTCCAGCAAGTACCTGGGCCCATCGGCGGCCTCTCGGACCCGGCGGTCGAAATCCATCAACTCTTCCGGCGAGAACACGTCCTGAAGGCTTTGCAGCGGCACCCGGTGCGTCACCTGCTGGAAGCTCTCCAGCGCTTTCCCTCCGACCCGCTGCGTAGGCGAATCCTGGACTATCAGCTCTGGATGCGCCGCCTCCAGGTCCTCCAGCTCCCGGAGCATCCGGTCATACTCGTGATCGGTGATGGTGGGGGCATCCAGCACATAGTAGTTATAGCCATGTTCGTTCAAGGCCTCCCGCAGCCGTGCCGCCTGGGCTTGAAGGTCCATTCAACCACTCCCCTTTTCAAGATTCAAATAGGTGTCGGGTATCTCTCCTACGATGACCGTCTCCGCCACGCACACGCTGCTGGTGACAGAGACCGGGAGCACCTCTCCCGGCAGGAACAGATACACCGTCGCTGCGATATCCAAGCAAACACGATGCAAGGTCTGGTTCACCCCGGCAGAAGTGAACGAGTGGGAATAATCCGCGGTGACGTCTCCCACCGACCCCACCTCTACCCGGATGCAGGGGCCTGCACCGAACAGCAGCGGCTGGCTCATGAGCGTCCCCAACGGCACCGCCAGCGCGTCTTTGTCCAGCGTTTCGAACTGGCGGATCACGGTCTCCACTACCTGCCGCTTGAAGCGGCTGTTGGCCGCAGTGTTGCTGGTGAGCGACGTCACTCTCCCCTCCCGGTCTGTCGAGACCGTGACGAAATCAGCATAGCTCATATCGTTCTCCAACAGTCGATCGTCCACGGCGGCATTGATGACCTGAGTCATCAGGTTGGTGGTCTGGCTGACAGCCACCGTCTCCAAGACCGGGAGCAGCTTCTCGTTCGCCGCATGGAAGAACGCTCCGGCCAGCACCGAAGCCAGCACCACCGGCAGCACCATGACCAGAGGCCCCTCCCGCCGGAAGCAAGCACGCAAGCGTTTCAGCTTTACTGACATACAGTCACCCCCACAGACAACTGTATGCCCTGGCAGGCCCGGCCTATGTCAGCTCCGCAGCAGCTCCTCCGCCGCGAGCATGATCCCTGCCTTGCCCGACTCGTAGGTCAGCCCGCCTTGCAGATAGACCGTATATGGTTCGCGCATGGGCGCATCGGCGGACAGTTCGATGGACGCCCCTTGGATGAAAGCGCCTGCCGCCATGATGACCTGGCAGTCGTATCCCGGCATGTCCCAAGGCTCAGGCGTGACATATGAATCGACCGGCGCGCCGGATTGGATCCCTTTGCAGAACCGCCTCACCGCTCCCGCATCGCCCAGATGGATCATCTGGATGATGTCATGGCGGACCGCATCGGAGCGCGGCTGCGTCTCATAGCCCAGCAGCTCCATGAGCCGGGCCGCGAAAACGGCCGTCTTGAGGGCCTGGGCCACCGTGTGCGGAGCCATGAACAACCCCTGATACAGCAGGCGGTTGCTCCCGAACGTGGCGCCGCACTCCCGTCCGATCCCTGGACAGGTGAGGCGCATGGCCGCCCCCTCCACCAGATCGCGCCGCCCGGCCACGTATGCTCCGGCGGGCGCCAGACCGCCGCCGGGGTTCTTGATGAGGGAACCCACTACCAGATCGGCGCCCACATGGGTGGGCTCTCTCTCCTCGACGAACTCACCATAGCAGTTGTCCACCAGAATAGCAGCCGTCTGGTTTTTCGCCCGTATGATGCGGCACATCTCTCCGATCTCATCCACCGATAAGGACGCACGCGTGGCATATCCCTTCGAGCGTTGGATCAACACTGCTTTCACCCTAGGATCGGCGACCGCCTGGGCGAGCCCGTCCAGATCCGGGGCGTCGTCCACCAACTCCACCTGCCGGTACTCGACACCATAGTCTTTCAAGGAACCATGGCCCTTGTCTGTCGTACCTATCACGCCCAGCAAGGTGTCATAGGGCGCGCCTACCGCGGACACCAATACGTCCCCCGCTTTCAATGCCCCGAACAAGGCACAGGTGATGGCATGGGTCCCATTGACGAATTGCAGACGCACCAGCGCGTCCTCTGTTCCAAACAGCTCGGCGTAGATCTCGTCCAGCTTGTCCCGTCCCAGATCGTCATAGCCATAGCCAGTCGTGCCTGCAAAATAGCTTTCCGCCACTCGGTGTTTCTGGAACGCAGCCAACACTCTCCGTGTGTTCGCTTGAGAAACGGCATCGATGCGGCTGAACTGGCTCTCCAGCCCTCGCTCCGCCTGCACGGACAGCAACTCCACGCGCTCCGATATCTGTAAAGTATCGCTCATTTACACTCTCCACCCTGTCCGGCCGTCCTATGCCGCTCCAGTCCGCACGCGGAGAACGCCGCCACCAGGTCCACACATGCCTGTACATCGTTCAGGTCCACCATCTCGGTGGGAGTGTGGACGTACCGGCATGGGATCGAGATCCCGCCGACATACACACCGGCGCGGGTGGCCTGGATCGGTCCGGCATCCGTGCCGCCTACCTGCAGCACGTCCCGCTGGACGGCGATCCCCTTTTCCTTCCCCAACGACATCAGCTTTTCCACCAGTTCAGGCGTACAGATCGTCAAACGGTCCATCACCTTGACCGCAGCGCCCTTCCCACACACGCTGCTCCCCTGGTGCTTGCTCCCTGGTTCATCGTCCGCGCAGGTGACGTCCACCGCCACGCCGTAGTCCGGGTCGATGGCCCACGCTGCGGTCTTTGCGCCACGGCACCCTACCTCTTCCTGCGCAGAGAACACGAAATACAGGTCGTTGTCTGTTTTTTCCAGCCGCTCCATGGCCATGAGAAGTATGAGGCAGGAGATCCGATCGTCCAAATAAGGCGAGACGACACGGCCCGCCGCCGGATAAGTCGGGGCATCGTACACTGCGGCATCCCCTATCTGGACCAACTTTTTGGCCTCGTCCTCGCTAGCTGCGCCGATATCGATGCGGAGATCCATCACCGAGAGCTTATCATGGTCGGCTCCCCCGTCCTTACAGACCAAGCCACGGACACCGTTTTGGAACCGCACCGGGGTATAGATCACGTCTTTCGCACCCACACCGCCCAGCGCGCCTACATGCACGAAACCTTTCTCATCGATGTGGGTGACTACCAGACCGATGGAATCCGCATGGGCGGAGAACATCACCCTAGGGCCGTCCCCCTTCTTATGGCAGATCAGATTGCCCAGCGTGTCCCGCGATATCTCGTCCACATGATCCCGTGCCAGCTCCTCGATGACGCTGGTGACCTCACTTTCCGCACCGGAGGGACCGAACGCGACCGCCAACCTCGTCAAGACCTTCATCATATCCATATCGATAAACCTCCTGTCAGCGCTCTGCTACAGCCTGGATGAACGACCGGGCCAGCACGAGCATCTGTTCCACATCAGAAATACTGCATACACTGCTGGGGGCATGGAGATAGCGCACCGCCGCCGAGATCCCCGCCACCCGTACGCCGGCTTTCGTGCGCTGGATGGCCTTCGCGTCGGTCCCTCCGGACAGATAGTGCTTCATCTGCCAAGGCAGACCGCGCTCCTCTGCAAGCCCTCGAAGCAGCTCGAACAGCTCTCGATCGTAGATAGCGCCCCCGTCCATCCACGACAGGACGGGGCCCTTCCCCGGCCAGCAGACCTGCCTGTTCGGCTCTAAGGACGGTATATCGGCGGCAGTGGTCCCTTCCAGGACCAGGGCTATCTCCGGCGTCACCGAGAAGGCCGCACCAAAGGCTCCCCGGGTCCCCACCTCCTCCATGGCGGAGAAAACGAACGTGCAGTCCATGGGCAGATCCTCTTTCAGCAGCTCCATCATCACGGCACAGCCCACCCGGTCGTCGATGGCCTTGGCCTTGAGCATCCCGCTGCCAAACTCCACCGCTTCGCTGACGAAGGTGCAGATGTCCCCAAGCTCGACCCGCTCCAGAGCCTCGTCCCTATCCTTCGCTCCGATATCGATATAGAGCTCTGTGAGCTTCGGCACCTTCTTCCGCTCCTCAGCGGTCGTCAAGTGGATGGCCTTTCGTCCTATGATACCTGGCACGGCCTTCTCTCCTACGGACACCTGCTTGCCCAGCAGCACCCAGCGGTCGATCCCACCCACACAGCCGAACTTCAGATATCCTTCCTCCGTCACCGATCTGACGATGAGCCCCACCTCGTCCATGTGGGCGGACAACATCAACTTGTTCCCAGTGGCTTTCGCCCCGCGCTTGGACACGATGAGATCGCCCAACGCGTCGATGCGTATCTCATCGGCATAGGGCTCCACCTGCCGCCGGATATGATCGCGCACCTGATCCTCATGGGAAGATACGCCAGACAGAGCGCACAGCGTTTTCAATGTCTCGATCACAGCGCTTCGCCCTCCTTCCCCAGATCCACCACGAAAGCGGCCAGCAGCCGGGCGCAGTCCTCCACGTCGCTCAGCTCCACCACTTCCACCGGGGTATGCATATATTTCAGCGGCAAGGAGAGGATGGCTGTCGCCACGCCTTCATTGGCGATCTGCATCCCCCAGCCATTGGTGCCAGAATTGCCCCCCATGATCTCCTTCTGGACAGACATGCCCATCGCCGCCCCATCGTCCAACAGACGCTTGGTCATCCACCGAGTCATATTGGGACCGATCCCAATCACCGGGCCACCGCCCATGACGAAGGTCTCGTCTTTGGCGCTGTCCGGCGTCCTGCCGTGCGTCACATCCACCGCCACGCAATAGTCCGGCATCACCGCCTGGACGGCCACCGTGGCTCCCACGCCGCTGACCTCCTCGCAGACGCTGCCCAACACGTACAGATCCACGTCCAGCTCCTTGTCCCGGAGCAGCTCCACTGCCCGCAGCAAGGCCGCGAAGCAAGCGCGGTCGTCCATGGCTTTGGCGCACATCTGACGCGCCCCCAGCCGGACGACGTCCGCCTGATACACGACGGGGGTCCCGATGGGGATGCGCCGCTCCGCCTCCTCCTGGTCCATTCCCACATCGATGAACAGATCCTTGATCTCCGGGGCGCGCTCTCGCTGCTCCTCAGACAGCACATGGGGCGGCAAGCAGGCCACTACCCCCAGCATGGGCGGGTCCGTGAGCACCGACACCTCCCGGTCGGGCAGCATACGAGCGTCCACCCCGTGGGCCGTGAAGCGGAGGAACCCGTCCTTTATCCCGGTGACGACCATCCCCACCTCGTCCAAGTGGGCATCCAGCAGCAGCTTCTTCGCCCCTGGCTTCCCACAGCGGCGGACACCGACCAAGTTGCCCAGCCGATCGATCCAGACCTCGTCCATCGACGGCTCCAGGAGCTCTTTCGCTACCAGCACAGCAGGCCGCTCGAACCCAGACGGCGCGCCTACCGCGCACAGTCGCTCTAATATCCCTTCTGTATCCACGTCCGTTCCTCTCCTTCTTTCACGATCTCGAGCTCAAACGCTCTACCATCTCTTTGAACACGTTGCCCCGCTCCTCAAAATTTTTGAAACGGTCGAACGACGCACTGGCTGGCGACATGATGACCACGTCCCCTGGGCACGCTATGGCATGGGCCTGCTCCACCGCTCCTTCCAGGTCGGCGCAGTCATAGATCGCAGGCTCTCCCTCCCGGTATCCGGGCGCGGAAACGGTGGCCGTCTTGATCTTCTCAGCGGTGTCCCCCGTCAAGAGCAATGCCTTTACACCTTTTACGACCTCTGGTCCGAGCACGTCATAGGGGATATGCTTATCGTAGCCCCCTGCGATGAGGATCACTTTTCGATCGAAGCTGCGCAGCCCCGCGATGGTCCGGCTGGGGCTGGACGCGATGGAGTCGTTATAATAGCGCACGCCGTCCAGCTCCCGCACCAACTCGATGCGATGGGCCACCCCTCCGAATGTCCGGGCGAACTCACGGATGGTCTCGTCCGGCACCAGACCATCCACCGCAGCGATGGCGGCCATGTAATTCTCCAGGTTATGCAGGCCGGGCAGGAGGATATCGTCCGCAGTGAGCACCGGGCGCCCATTGCAGATCACGGTCCTGTCTCTCAGATACACTCCACCCTCCACCGCCTTCCTTCGGCTGAACAGGGCGACCGTTCCCCTGGCCTGACTGCTGAACCCCGCAGTGATCTCATCGTCCGCGTTGAGCACCAGCCGGTCCTGGGAATCCTGATATGCGAAGATGTTCCGTTTGGCAGCCACATATTCGTCCATATCCTTGTGTACGTCCAGATGATTAGGCGCCAGGTTGGTGATCACCGCGATGCCGGGGCTCTGACGGACCGTCATCAGTTGGAAGGAGGACAGTTCCAGCACCACGATATCGTCCGGACGGATATCGTCTACTTCGCACAGCAGCGGCCGGCCGATGTTCCCGCCCACGAAGGTACGGTAGCCCGCCGCTTTCAACAGCCCGGCGATGATAGTGGTCGTGGTGGTCTTGCCGTCCGATCCGGTCACTGCGATCACACGGCAGGGACACAACGCCAAGAACGCCTCCATCTCGGACGTGAGCTCCGCTCCGGCGGCCACTGCTTTCTCGATCTGTGGCACGTCGGGCCTCAGCCCAGGCGTGCGGAAGATCACGTCGGCCCCGTCCAGACGGTCCAGATAGCCGGGCCCCAGCGCCATTTTCGCTCCCCTGCGCTCCAGCGTCTCGATACGGCCGTCGAACTCCTCCCTCCGGCGTTTGTCGCACACCAGCACCGGCACGCCCACATCCAACGCCCTTTCCACCAGCGGCCCATTGGACACACCGAGACCGATCACCGCCACTTTCTTCCCTTTCAGCGAACTGAGATATCCCTTCAGCGCCGACTCCATCAGTATCCGCACCTCCAAACCCCCGGCCCCATTTTGCGAGCCCGGAGGAAAATATTGTATCGTTTTATTATACCCCATCCAAATCCATTTGACAATCACCTAAAATTGAAGTACAATCAAAATCGCAAGTGAGCTGGACAGCCGCGCGGCCAGGCCGAAAGGCCGTCCGTGAGGAAAGTCCGGGCTCCACAGGGCAAGGATAACGGGTAACACCCGCCGGGGGCGACCCTAGGAAAAGTGCAACAGAGATATACCGCCGGTGGACGCGAGTCTGCCGGTAAGGGTGGAAAGGCGAGGTAAGAGCTCACCCAATGGCGCGGAAGCGCCCATTGCTGTAAACTCTATCCGGAGCAACGCCGTGGGAACACATCGGCTGGCCCGGCCGTGTTCAGGAGGCGGCTGGAGCGTGCCGGCAACGACACGCCTAGATAGATGGCTGTCTTGAATGACAGAACCCGGCTTACAGGCTCACTTGCACCAGACACGGGGCTCCGAAGGGGCCCCGTGTCCTATTGTCCATCTTATCCTGATTTTCGATGCCCCAGGCATCGATCTCTTCTTCTTTTGTCCGTTGCGCTCACATCTTTTTTACTATATAATGAATGGACCAACGATATCACTGAATCACGGAGGAGGGCATCCCTTTGCGGCTTCTGATCCAAGGCGGGCGGGTCATCGATCCCGCCCACGAAATCGACGGCCACCTGGATATCCATATCGAAAACGGGAAGATCGCCCAGTTGGGCAGGTCCCTGCCCAGCGACGGCGCGCGGACGATCGACGCCTCTGGCCTGATCGTGGCCCCTGGGCTCGTGGACATCCACGTCCACCTGCGGGAGCCAGGGCTCGAGGCCAAAGAGACCGTGGCCACCGGCTGCGCCGCCGCCGCTCATGGCGGCGTCACCACCCTGGTCGCCATGCCCAACACCCGGCCCGCTACCGACTGCCCAGCCGTCGTGGAGCTGGTACGGGAAAAGGCTGCGCCTACGAAGATCCACGTCCTCCCCGCCGGCGCGGTGACGGTGGGGCAGATGGGGGAACAGCTCACCGACTTCGCCGCGCTGAAAGCCGCCGGGGCCCCCGCTCTCACCGACGACGGCGTGCCCATCCAGGATCTCGCTTTGCTCCGCCAAGCCATGATCCAGGCCAAAAAGTTGGGGCTACCCTTGCTGGACCACTGCGAGGACCGGGACATGGTGTGCAACTATGCCGTCAACGAGGGCAGGATATCCGCCCGGCTCGGCCTTCCCGGCCGTCCCGCCATCGCCGAGGAGCTCCAGATCATGCGGGACGTGATGCTGGCGGAGGAGACCGGCGCCCACGTCCATATCTGCCACATCTCCACCGGCAAAGGGGTGGAGATCGTCCGCCAGGCGAAGAGGCGGGGCATCCGAGTCACCTGCGAGACATGTCCGCAGTACTTCATCCTTACCGAGGACGAAGTGCTCCGCCAAGGCTCCCTGGCCAGGGTCAATCCGCCCCTTCGCACCCGGGCGGACGTGGAGGCCATCCTGGCCGGGCTGGCAGACGGGACCATCGACGCCATCGTCACCGACCACGCCCCACACACCGCTGAGGAGAAGGCCAGACCTTTGCCGGAAGCCCCCAGCGGCATGGTAGGACTGGAGACGTCCCTGGCGCTGGCTCTCACCGCAACGTATCACACCGGGCTGCTGCCGCTCAAGCGGGTGCTCGCCCTCATGTCCGCCTCCCCCGCCGCCCTGCTGGGCCTGGACAAAGGCACCCTTGGCGTGGGCCGCGACGCCGATCTGGTCCTTTTCGACCCCGATCGGGAATGGATCGTCGACAAGGACCAGTTCCTATCCAAAGGCCGCAACACCCCCTTCCACGGCCGGACCGTGCGGGGAAAAGTCAAGTACACCATTTCCCAGGGAAACATCATCTATCAGGAGGGCTGAAACATGTCGTTCGATGTACTTCAGGATAAGATCAAGGAAAAAAAGAACCCCACCGTGGCCGGGCTGGACGCCCGAGTGGAATACGTGCCGCCTTCCATCTTGAAAAAGCATATCGATCGCGCCGGCGAGACGCTGGAGGCCGCGGCCGCAGCCGTGCAGGAATTCGACTGCGGCCTCATCGATGCGCTGGCGGACGTGGTGCCCGCCGTCAAGCCCCAGGCCGCTTATTTCGAGATGCTGGGCTGGCGGGGCATGAAAGCGCTGGAGGAGATCACCGCCTACGCCAAGAGCAAGGACCTGTTCATCATCGCTGACGTCAAACGGGGCGACATCGGCACCACCGCCGCCGCCTACAGCGAAGCGTGGCTCGGCTCCATCCAAGTCGGCTCCACCTCCTGCCCGGTGTTCGACGCCGACTGCGTCACCCTCAACGGCTACATGGGTTCCGACGCCGTCAAGCCCTTCCTGGAGGACTGTACGAAGCGGGACAAGTGCGCTTTCGTGCTGGCCAAGACCTCCAACCCATCTTCTAAAGAGCTCCAGGACATCGTGGCGGGCGACCGGCTGGTATATACCGTCATGGGCGACCTCATCCAGCGCTGGGGCCAGGGTACCGAAGGCCGGTACGGCTATCAGGCTCTGGGCGCCGTTGTGGGCGCCACCCATCCCTCCGTCCTCAAGGAGCTGCGCCGCCGCCTGGACCGCACCTTTTTCCTCGTCCCCGGCTATGGGGCCCAGGGTGGCACTGCCGCCGACGTGAGATCCGCTTTCGACGAACTGGGCCGGGGCGCGATCGTCAACGCCTCCCGTTCCATCATGTGCGCGTGGCAAAAGACCGGGAAAGACGGCTCCGACTACCAGGACGCCGCCCGAGCCGCCGCAGAAAAGATGCGGGACGAGATCAAACGCTATGTCACGATCCTGTAAATTGGGAGGGACGACCATGCCTATCCAACAGACCTGTACCGTGGCTTCTATGACCCAGCTAGACGGCGTCACCTGGTGGATGACGCTGGAGGCAGGCAAACTGGTATCTGACCACGGACTGTCCGGCGGACAGTTCCTACATATCAAATGCGGGGACGGCCAGCTCCTTCGCCGTCCTATCTCGGTGGCCATCACCGGATGGGACGAACCCGAGGACCTCGTCACCCTCATCTTCGAGGTCCGGGGCGAGGGCACGAAATGGCTGTCCCAGCGAAAGCCGGGAGACACGCTGGACGTACTGGGCCCCTTGGGCAACCGCTTCGACGTATCGCAGCCAGGCCGCTACCTTTTGGTGGGCGGCGGGATCGGCGTGCCGCCGCTCATCGAATATGGCGAACGCTTACAGTGGCCTCGGACGGCTGTACTTGGCTTCCGCACCGGAAGCAAAGCGTTCCCCTGCATCACCAGCCGCTTCCAGGACCACTGTGAGCAGACGTTCCTGTGTACTGACGATGGCAGCCTGGGCCGCCATGGCTTCGTGGACGCACAAGTGCGGGACCTTTTGGAAAAGGAAAAAAGCTTTACAGCCATTCTGGCCTGCGGCCCAAAGCCCATGTTGAAAAGCGTGGCAAAGGTCGCGTCGGAGTTCAGCGTCCCCTGTCAAGTGTCCATGGAGGAGCGGATGGGCTGCGGCATCGGAGCATGTCTGGTATGCGCGGTCCCTATGAAAGACGGCACCATGAAACACGCCTGCAAGGACGGTCCGGTGTTCGACGCTGAGGAGGTGGACTGGGATGCATGAAGAAAGATCCTTTGAGCCTGAGACCATCGTTGGACACGCAGGGAACGGCTGCTCATCGGAGCAGCTCTTCCCTGCTCCGGAGTCTCCGGACACCTCTCATGTGGACCTGTCGGTGGATCTGGCGGGCGTCCCCTTGAAAAACCCGGTGGTGGTCGCTTCCGGCACCTTTGGCTTCGGCCGGGAATACGGACAGTTCTACGATCTGTCCGAGCTGGGCGCGATCTGCTGTAAAGGCCTTACCCTTCATCCGAGGCAGGGCAACCCCGCGCCCCGCATCGCCGAGACCCCTATGGGCATCCTCAATTCCGTGGGCCTGCAAAATCCCGGCGTGGACGGATTCATCGCCCATGAGCTCCCGCTCCTCCAGCGGTCCGACGTGAAGGTCATCGCCAACATCTCCGGCGATACGCCCGAGGAATACGGCGTGATGTGCGAAAGACTGTCTGCCGCAGGGGTGGACATGATCGAAGTCAACATCTCCTGTCCGAACGTGAAGGCGGGAGGGATGGCTTATGGGACTCGCCCCGAACTGGCGGCAGAGGTCACGAAAATGGCGAAAAGCCATGCCACCGTCCCTGTAATGGTGAAGCTCTCCCCTAACGTCACCGACATCACGGAGATCGCCCGTGCGGTGGCGGACGCAGGGGCGGACGCCCTCTCCCTCATCAACACGCTGCGGGGGATGCGCATCGACGTGAGCTCCCGCCGCCCCATCCTGAAGATGAACGTCGGCGGACTGTCCGGCCCCGCCGTCCTCCCCATCGCCGTGCGCATGGTGTGGGAGGTGGCCTGCGCCGTCAAACTCCCCATCCTGGGCATGGGCGGCGTGTCCACCGGAGAGGACGCCGCTCAGCTCATGTTGGCCGGGGCCAGCGCCGTAGCGGTAGGAACCGCCTTGTTCGCCGATCCTTATGCGCCATTGAAGGTGCGGGACGGACTCGCTGCCATCGCGGTCCAGCAGGACCTCTCTGCGGTCAACATGCTCACAGGCGGCATACGCCCTTGGTAAAGAAAGAAGGCATCACGATGACCACTATCTATTTGATCCGCCACGGTCAGGCAGAAGGCAATCTCTACCGCCGCTGCCATAGCTGGCACAACGGCCTGCTCACCCTCAAGGGGCGGGAACAGGTGAAGGCTCTGGAGCAGCGCTTCGACGGCACCCATTTCGATGCGGCGTATTCCAGCGACCTCTACCGGGCCATGTCCACCGCCGGGGCCATCTACCGTCCTCGGGGCCTTCCCCTGAGGGTGGACCCGCAGCTTCGGGAGATCGGTGCGGGCATATGGGAGGACGTTCCCTGGGGAAAGCTGCTCTATGACCACCGGGACAGCTTGACCGCCTTCCTCCATTGCGACCCCGCCTGGCAGGTCGAGGGCAGCGAGACCTTCCCCCAGGTCCGTGCCCGGGTCCAGGCCGCGATAGAGCGCATCGCCGCATCCCACCCCGATCAGACGGTGGCAGTGGTCTCCCACGGCTGCGCGATCCGTGCCGGCCTGTCCGCATGGCTCGGCATGGACGTTGGCGAGATGGACCGGCTCCCCTTGCCGGACAACACTGGCGTGGCCAAGCTGGAACACGAGGACGGACAGATCCGAGTGGTCTATTACAATGACGCTAGCCACCTTGGCACCCTTGACACGGTCTCTTCTGCCAACTGTGTTTATGGCGTAGCGGGCATGGAAAAGAACGCCCTACACTTCCGTCCGCTGCTCCTGTCTCAAGATCCGGAGCTGTACCTTTCCGCCCGGAAGGATGGTTGGCAGGCCAGCCATGGCACTATGGACGGCTTCGATGGAGAGCGCTTCCTGACCGCAGCGCAGGAAAACAGCGCTCAGGATCCAAACTGCGTCTTGTCGGCCCACCTTGGCGATACCTTCGTGGGCGTGTTGCAGATGGACTGGCGCCAGGATGCGGACCAACGAGCGGGCCGTGTCCCCTTCCTCTACATCGCCCCGGACTTCCGCTCCCGCAGACTGGGCGTCCAGCTTTTGGGACATGCCGTATGCACCTACCGTGCTATGGGACGGCAAGTGCTCCGGCTGCGCTGTGCGCCGGAAAACGAACAGGCGAAGAGATTTTACCACTCCCACGGCTTCCGCAAGGTGGGTGAAGAGCCTGGCGGCATCGGGCACCTGGATACCATGGAAAAGTATATCGGGCTGGAGCTATAGAGAGATATCACACGAGATGTCTCCCGTTCAGAGGATCGTCAGGGATCCTCCGTCTCCAATAAAACACAGGGCGGCCGGGTGTTCCCGGCCGCCCTGGCTCATTCAGCGCATCGCCCTGCCTACGTCATTAGCCGCATTGCCGATGGCATCGCCTGCGCTCCGGGCCGCATTGCCCGCGCCCTTGACCACGTCGCCCACAGCGTCGCCTACGTCGTCGATCCCATCGTCCCTTCCAGGACGGTCTCGGTCTGTGTCGCCGTCAGGCAGACCATCGTTGTCTCGGTCATTGGTCCCGCCTGCACCGCCGCCCTGCGTCGCGTCGTTGCCTACCCCAGCACTGTTCTGGACACGATCGTCCGGACGATCGCTGTTTACACCATCATCAGACGACACGCTATTGGTCGGCTCCATGGATCCGGGCGTGTCATCGCGGCCGGCAGAACAGCCCGTGAATGCCACAGCCATCACAAGGACCATGGTAAGAGCAAAACATTTCAGTTTCATCGTTTCATGCCTCCTGCTTTTTCTTCTTGTTCCCCGCGATTCATTATGTGCCGGTCAGCTCCATTCCACGCAGGTATTTTTTGCAGCCCGAAGGATCTGAGCGGCACATCGCCGGTCGCACGTCGGTCGAAACGCAATTAACAATTTTTTCACATGTTTCCTCTTGACATTTGAGATGGATGGAGTAAAATGATGCGTGCGCTAACGATTAGCCCACGAATAAAAAGGAGGGACCTCCATGGATGGATCTGCGCTGCTGTTCAACCAACTTTTGCGCACCCATCACAACGCATGTATGGCGGCCCTGGCCCGCTTCGGCGCGGGAGACGTCGGCTCTCCCCGTCTGTTGGTGACGTTGTCCCACTACCCGGACGACCCGGACCACGCCCCCACTCAAAAAGAGCTGGCCGACCGCCTCCACAGCGCCCCGCCCACCATCGCCGCCTCGCTGAAGTGTCTGGAACGGCAGGGCTACGTGGCCCGGCGTACCGATGAGAAAGATTCCCGCCGCAACCGTATCTCCATCACCCAAAAGGGCCGGGACGTGGTGGAAGCCGGTGAACGGGCCTTCCAACAGGTGGACGACCACATGTACCAAGGCTTCTCCCCGGAGGAACGGGAGCAGGTCCATCGGTTCCACCAGCGTATGCTGGAAAACCTCTATCAAATCGGCGGCCACTGCCAGGGAGACGCCCCTTGTACGCCGCCAGGATCTCCGGAAAGGAAGTGTGACCCATGTTGAGACGTATCGCGTCCTATTTGAAGGGCTATGAACGGTATGCCATAGGCTCTCCCCTGCTGGTGATGGTGGAGACCGCCTGTGAACTCACCATCCCCCTGCTCATGGCCCAGATCATCGACCACGGCATCTACGAGGAGGACATGACCGCGATTTGGAAATACGGCGGGCTGATGGTGCTGGTGGCCCTCGTCGCCACAGTGATGGGCGGCTTGGCAGCCCGGTGCGCCGCTTATGCCGCGCAGGGCCTGGGCGCCAACCTGCGCCGGGCGGAGTTCGAAAAGATCTCCGCTTTCTCCTTCGCCGACATCGACCGTTTCTCCTCTTCCTCCCTCATCACCCGCATGACCAATGACGTGACCAACATCCAGAACGTGTGCATCATGTGTTTGCGGGTGCTCATCCGGGCGGCCTCCATGCTGGTGGCCAGCGTGACGCTCACCCTGCTGATCAGCCCCAAGCTGGCGCTGGTGGTATGCGTCATCCTGCCCGTCATGGCCATCGGCCTGGGTCTTTTGATGAAGCTTTGTATGCCTCTGTTCGAAAAGATGCAAAAAGCCTTGGACCACCTCAACGAGACGGTCCAGGAAAACCTCATCGCTGTCCGAGTCGTGAAGTCCTACGTCCGGGAGGACCACGAGCGGGAAAAATTCAAAGAGGCCAACGACGGCTTCACCACCGCCGGACTTCGCGCGGTGCTGCGTGTGGTGGCCATGCAGCCGGTGATGATGATCTGCATGGCCGCAGCCACAGTGCTGGTGCTCTATAACGGCGGCAACATGGTGCTTGGGGGCGAGTTGGACATCGCTTATCTCCAGACCGTGATCGGCTACATCATGCAGATCCTGATGTCGGTGATGTTCGTCGGCATGGCTCTGCTGCAATACACCCGAGCCCAAGCCTCCACACACCGCGTGTTCGAGGTCATCGACGCCCAAAGCGCCATCACAGACGGCGATGCAGAGAAGCTCCCCGCTCCCCGGGGCCGGGTGGAATTTCGGGACGTGTCGTTCCGCTATCAGACCGAAGGCGCGGGCGAGGACGTGCTGCGGCACATCGATCTCGACATCGCTCCCGGAGAATTCGTGGCCATCGTGGGCGGCACCGGCACAGGCAAGTCCTCCCTCGTGAACCTCATCCCCCGGTTCTACGACACATCCTCCGGCCAAGTGCTGGTGGACGGGCTGGACGTACGGGACTACCCCCTGGACGGCCTGCGCAGCCGCATCGGCATGGTATTGCAAAACAACGTGCTGTTTTCCGGGACCATCCGTGAGAACCTCCTCTGGGGCCGGGAGGACGCTTCGGAAGAGGAACTCGTCCAGGCGGCAAAGGACGCACAGGCATACGACTTCATCATGTCCTTCCCCGACGGCTTCGATACCTATTTGGAACAAGGGGGCGTGAACGTTTCCGGCGGTCAAAAGCAGCGCCTGTGCATCGCTCGGGCCATGGTGCGCAGGCCCGCCGTCCTCATCCTGGACGACTCCACCTCCGCTGTGGATTCCGCCACTGAGGGACACATCCGAGAGTCCTTCCGGGAAAACCTGAAGGACACCACCGTCATCATCATCGCCCAGCGCATCAGTTCGGTGCAGTACGCCGACAAGATCGTGGTGCTGGACGAGGGGACCGTGGCCGATATCGGTTCCCACGACGAGCTGATGGCCAACAGCGAGATCTACCGTGAGATCTATGATTCCCAGCAGGAAGGAGGCGGCAAGGATGAGTGAGAACAAGCGCCCTGGGGGGCCGCACGGCGGACCACACGGCGGTCCGCGCGGAGGTTACGGCAAGCCCAAGGATCTGTGGGGCACCGCCCTTCGCACGGTGCGATATATCGCCAGCAGACCCGCGTTACTCATCGCCGCTCTGGCCTGCGTGGTGGTGGAGGCCGTGCTCGGGGTCCGAGCCACCTATATGCAGAAGCCCATCATCGACAGCATCGCTCTGGCTTTGTCCCAAGGCCAGACAGACCTGCCTGAACTGCTCGTTAGCTGCGCGGAGCTGGCGCTCGTCTACCTGCTCGCCGCAGCGTGCATCTATATCGAGGCCAACCTCATGGCCCAGCTCGCCCAAAAGGGGTGCAACAAATTGCGCAAGGAGCTGTTCGACAAGCTCCAGCAGCTCCCCCTGAGCTATTTCGATGCCCACACCCACGGAGAACTCATGAGCCGGTTCACCAACGATGCGGACAACGTACAGATGGCCCTCCAACAATCGGTGATCCAGCTCTTGTCCAGCGTGGTCACCTTTGCCGGGGTGGTCATCATGATGGTCGTCCTCTCCCCCGCGCTGTTCCTGGCCTCCCTCGTGATGCTGGCGGCCGTGATGGCGGTGTTCGCCATCTTCGGCAAGCGCAGCCGGAAGTACTATACCAGGCAGCAAGCCGCTATGGGCGCAGTGAACGGCAATATCCAGGAGATGATAGAGGGTTTGAAGGTGGTCAAAGCCTTCAATCATGAGGAGCAGGCCAAGGGACAGTTCCAGGCCCTCAATGAGGACTACCGCTCCGCAGCCAGCGACGCCGGGTTCTACTCCTCTGCCATCATGCCGATCGCGTCCAACCTCACTAACGTAGGGTATGCGGTCACCGCCGTATTGGGCGCTATCCTGGCCATGAGCTCCGGCGTGAACGCGGGATTCACCTTGGGTTCCCTGGTCATCTACCTGCAATACAACCGTCAGGTCACCCAGCCTGTGAACCAGATCTCCATGCAGATGACCTCTCTGCTGTCTGCCCTGGCAGGTGCGGAGCGTATCTTCCAGGTGATGGACGCTCCGCCTGAAACGGATGACGGGAAGGTCACTCTGGTGCCCGTGGACAAAGACGAAAACGGTACGCTGTCCCAATACAGCGGCCAGGGCAGGCCCCGGACCTGGGCCTGGAAGGTGCCCCGGACCTGCGCCATCACCCTGGTCCCCGTGTCGGTAGGCCCGGACGAGACCTTGCTGGAGCTGGGTCAGGCGGACGAGGAGAACGGTATGCTCAAGCTTCTCCCACCCGGTCAAGATTCCAAGACCGGCCTGTGGGTGCGGATCGGGACGGACGGCGCCCTCGCTCCCCTCACCGCGGCGGAGATGGCCAGTCATGGCTGGGCGTGGAAATATCCCGGCCCGGATGGGACGATGGGGCTCCACCTCATCCGCGGCGCGGTGCGCAACGTCCCGGGCGAAGAGTTCTGCTATACGGAACTGCGGGGCGCAGTGCGGCTGAACCAGGTGGACTTCTCCTACGTGGAGGGCAAACCCGTACTGAAAGAGGTCACAGTCTACGCCAACCCAGGCCAAAAGATCGCCTTCGTGGGCTCCACCGGGGCGGGCAAGACCACAGTGACCAACCTCATCAACCGTTTCTATGAGATCCAGGGCGGCGTCATCACCTGCGACGGCATCGATGTGCGCGACATCCAAAAGGATTCCCTGCGGCTGAGCCAGGGCGCGGTGCTCCAGGACACCCACCTGTTCACCGGGACCGTGATGGACAACATCCGCTACGGTCGCCTGGACGCCACCGATGAGGAGTGCATCCAGGCCGCCCGCACCGCCAACGCAGACGGCTTCATCCGCCGTCTGCCCGAGGGATATCAGACCATGCTCACCGGAGACGGCGCCAACCTGTCCCAAGGACAGCGCCAGCTCCTGGCCATCGCCCGGGCCGCCGTCAAAGACCCGCCCATCATGGTGCTGGACGAGGCCACATCCTCCATCGACACCCGGACCGAACAGCACATCCAGCAAGGCATGGACGCGCTGATGGAAGGCCGCACCGTGTTCGTCATCGCCCATCGCCTGTCCACCGTCCGCAACGCGGACTGCATCGTCGTCATCGAGGGCGGCCGCATCATGGAAAAGGGCAGCCATGCCCAGCTCATCGCGGAACAGGGACGGTATTACCAGCTCTATACCGGACAATTCGAACTGGATTGACCACACCTTTGGTCTCCGTCCCCCCACACCCACGCCAGAAACGCCCCATGCCGATCCGCTATCGGCATGGGGCGTCCTTCGTCCGATCTTCTCCGCCGGAAAGCACGGTAACGATGCACTCCGACAGGAAACTCTCCGTGCGTACTTATCAGCCTTGAAAGGAGGCAATCCGCGCATCTATCTTGCGCCAATCATCACCGCCGGCACGAGAACACACCGGCGAACGAAAGCTGGAGGAGATCTCAGAATGAACACAGACGCAAAAAACGACGGCCCGACGCAGAGAGGTGACCGCATATGGGATATCTGAACAACGACGGCCTCGGCTACCTTTGGCAGAGCGTCAAGAACACCCTGACCACCAAGCAGGACAGCCTCACTGGCACGCCGGGCCAAGTGGTGGGCTTCGACGCGCGAGGCGCCGCAGCCGCACAGGACGGCTGGAGCAACCAAAACCTGTTGGACAACTGGTACTTCACCGATCCGATCCATCAGCGGGGCCAAACGTCCTACACGGCCACCGGCTACACCATCGACCGATGGAGGATCGCCAACGGCGCTTTGACGACGGACCCGTCCTCAAAGACCCTCCGCCTGGAAAACATCGACGGCGATATCAGCCGGAACTGCTTCTTCCAATTGCTGGAGTCCCCGTGGCTGTTCGCGGGAAAGACCCTCACGTTCTCCGTCCTGTGCAGAGACCTGCATGGGACGCTCACGGCCACCGCCTATGCGAACGCGGGCGACACCGCCCCGTTCGGCGCCCCTATCTCCCGCGACGGCCTGGCCAGCGTCACCTTCACCATGGAAAACGACATCGTCCCTACGCAATTTCGCGTGCATTGGCTGCTGTCCCCCGGAGGGTCGTGCGTCCCGGTCGCAGCCAAGCTGGAGCTGGGGAAGGCCCAGACCCTGGCCCACCAGGACGCGGCTGGGGACTGGGTGCTCAACGACCCGCCCCCCAGCAGAGCGCTGGAGCTGACGAAGTGCCGCCGGCACTACCAGATCTTCCCCGACGCGGCCCTGCGGCCAACGAAAGCATGGTTGGCCCAGCCGCCTTTGCGCGCCGACCCCGCGCTGGGGAGAATCCAGATCGACGGCAAGACCTACTACACCGCCGACGCGGACCTGTGATACACATGTAAAAGAGGCAAGGGCGATCGTTCGCCCTTGCCTCTTTTGCGTCCTGCGCCCATCATCCCTGGGGGAGCCGGTAGACGACCGGCTCATACCGATAACTTCCGTCCGTCCCGATCTGGATGAAACGCAGCTCGTCCACCCCTTGCAGATAAGACGCGGGGAACTCCACATCGAACCCGGTGTCCTTCAGATCGTCGTTCTGGAAATGGTCGGACACGCTGGTCCGCTCGATCCCATAGTTGCATCGGACGATCATGTCCCCCACCTGTAGATACAACGCGCTCAACGGCCGCTGGCCGTCGAAATCCGCCGCCCAGCCCACCAGCCGGAACCGCATGGCTTCCCGATCGATGGGAATCGGGTCGGCATTCTGGATCCTCTCGCTATTGTACGTGTCCAGGAACATGCCGTTGGTCCCGATCCATCCGTCCGAGGTCTGCGCGGGCCACTCAGGAAGGTCGGGGAGTTCCGTTGACGATGCGAATCGCGACCGATAAAAATTGACCGACGTGGCGATCACGACCACAGCGTCATAATGTTCAGACGCCAACTCGCCCGCCAAATATTCCACCCCATCGAAATAGCGCGGGTCCATGACGGTGACTTCTTTGCAGGCCAATGTCAAATAGGCAACGCCCCGCATGAAGATCGAATCGCCGACCACCAATATACGTGGAGCGCTTCCAGGCGCACTTTCATTGACATACTTGTAGTATGGCGATGTGAAGCGGCCATAATCCGTGACCCAGTAGGTATATTCATCGATATCTTCTCTGCTTTCATACCCATTCAGCATCACTTTTTCAAAGTTCCCCGCTATCTGCTCTGAAGCCGACGGGTTCACCAGCTTCAAATCGGTCTCGAACTTTGGTTTATAGATCTCAAAAAGATCTGTTCCAGCAAAATATTTTCCGGCAGACCTGGCTGTATTACCGACGAACTCATAGCGAGCTATATCATGATTCGCCAGGTCGAATACCCTTTCACCATCAGGGAACACGATCCCATTTCGGCTGGTCAGGTGCTCTGCCAACATTTTCGCCATCCAAAATTCACCATAGGTCGAACAGTGGACATCCGTCTTGAAAAAGAACTCATCGAAGGACGGCGCGTCTCCCCCGCTGTCGATCAGCGCACCTATATCGAGACAGTCGATCTCATCTTCCAGCAATGTCCCCATCCGGCTGCTCACTTGTCCGTCGAACAGGAACGCATCGCTTTTCGCCAACCCGAAATATCTCGTCTTGTCTGGCAGGGACACATAGACCAATGGAGTGCCGGCTGCCGCCGTGACCCTTTCCAGTTCGTACATGTCATGAGAAAAAAGAGCTTCATCCACCCCTGTCGTCGGCCTTTGCATCACACCGCGCTCATCCTTGACAAAATCAAGATCCCCTACGACCTTCAAGTCCAAGATGTTCAATGCCACGCCGTATAGGTCTATGAACGATCTTCGATATCGTATCGACTCCCGGAACTGTGCTTCCGCCAGCATCAGCCTCTGCTGTAACGTGCCGGTCCCCTTCCCTTGTTCCAGGATAGACTTTCTCAAGCTGGAATAATTCAAGAGCAGAAAAGACAGTGATATCGTGCAAAAAACCGCCACCAAAAATACATCCCCTATTTTTTTAGCGGCATCTCTCGTTTGAACTGGTCTCTTATCTCTATTGGACCGATCGAGTTCATTTTCCATGCACTTTCGCCTCCATTTTGATCCCTGCCGTCATCCTGCTCAGAAGTTGAAATAAATGAACGGGTCATAATCGCTGGTCACAGCAAAGGACACCCCAACGAGGAACAACGCCAGATGCAGCACGATCGACACCGCTTCTTTTGTGATTACCCCCCCCCCCGAGGGTAGTGGCCTTCCGGCCGACGATCTCCGTCAGCTTCGGGACCACAGGCGTACTGAACAGCATGGCCACCGCCAAGAGCACCGCGCTCTGCTTGCACAGGAACACCGCCGCCGGGTCCACGCCAGGGTTCCCCAGCAGGCCGAACATGCAGCCGACGTACCGCAGCGCGTCCCGCGCCCCGTCCGCCCGGAAGAGCACCCAGCCGATCGTGACCGCTGCCAACACCGCCGCCTGATAGACGTACCGCCCTGCTGGACGCTCCAGCCGCTGGGGCATCCCTGTGAGCTTCTCAAAGACGATCAGTACGAAGTAGAACATGCCCCAGGCCACGAAGTTCCACGCCGCGCCGTGCCAGAAGCCGGTGAGGAACCAAACGACGAACAGGTTCCGGATATGCCGGGCCCGGCCCTCCACCCGGGAACCGCCCAAGGGGATATAGACGTAATCTCGGAACCACGAGCTCAGTGAGATGTGCCAACGCCGCCAAAACTCCGAGACCGACTTCGAGATGTAGGGATAGTCGAAGTTCTCATCGAAATGGAAGCCGAACATCAGGCCCAGGCCGATCGCCATGTCGGAATATCCGGAGAAGTCGAAATAGATCTGCAACGTATATGCCACCGCGCCCAGCCACGCCATGAGCACGGAGAGCCCGGACGGATCGGCCCAGCCGAACGCCTGATCGGCGATGACGGCGACGCTGTTGGACAATATCACCTTTTTCGCCAGGCCCACGATGAACCGCCTGATCCCTTTCGCCACATCCTCCAGCGTCTCCTGGCGGCGGTTGATCTCCTCGGCCACCGTTTCGTACCGGACGATCGGCCCCGCAATCAGCTGCGGGAACAGCGCGATGTAGAGCGCGGTGTCCAGAGGGTCTTTTTGCACCCGTCCCTTTCGCAAATAGACGTCGAACACGTAGCTCATGGCCTGGAACGTGAAGAAGGAGATGCCAATCGGGAGCGCGATGTGTCTCAGCGGTATCTCCGGCGCGCCGAACAGAGCCCCCACCGCGTTGAGATTGGCGATCGTGAAGTCCAGATACTTGTACACGAAGAACAGCGCCAGATCGAAGAGCACCGCCAGGGCAAGGAGCGTCTTCGCTCTTTTTCGATACCGGTCTCCCGTGGAACGCCCGGCCAGATCCTGCACCCTTTTCAGGTCGCGGTCGATCGCCAGGGCGAAGGCGTGGTTGACCAGGATGGACACCATCATGACCAGGACGAACCTCGGCTCGCCCCAGGCATAGAACAGCAGCGAAACGATCAACAGGAAACCGTTTTTGAACCGCCGGTCCAGTAGGTAATATCCGGCCAGGACCGCAGGCAGGAACGCGAACAGGAATATCGGGGATGAAAATACCATGATGATTCTCCTTCTGTCGAGCGTGCGCCGTCACACATAGTACAGGAAGCGGGTGTTGTATTTTTTGTACATCCAGCAGCCGATCCCCAGCACGACCGCCGAGTCCGCCAGCATCAGCAGGTGGAACCAGCCCGGAGGGACCTCCATATCGATGACGATCGTCCGGAAATATCGGATGAACAGGTAGACGGGATTGAGGAGGAACAGGTCCTGCATGGGCGGGCTATAGCTGTCGATGGTGTAGAAGATGGCAGACATGTACATCAAGAGTTGGGTGAACACGCCCCAAAGGTATTGGATGTCCCGAAAGAACACGAACAGCGCGGAGAGGATCAGGCCCACCCCCACATTGAACAGGACCAGGCAGCAGATCGGGTACACCAGCAAGACGATCCTCCATGTGAACGTGATGTCGTCCAAGACACAGAACACCACGAACACGATCATGGTCAGCCCAAAATTGATCAGCGCCTGGACGTTCTTAGAGAACAAGAACAGATACTTGGGGACGTTCACCTTGGTGAAGATCCCGGCGTTGCTCATGAGGGAGGACATGCCCTGGTTCGTGGCGTCGCTGAAATAGGAGAACACCAGCGTGCCACAGAACAGATAGATGGTATAGTGAGGCGAGGTCCGTCCAAAAAACTGGGTGAACACCAGGCGCATGACCAGGAGCTGGAGCAGCGGCGCCAGGACGCTCCACGCCATGCCGAGGACCGTTCGTTTGTATTTCTTTTTGAAATCTCGCTTGACCAGTTCTTCGAACAAGAACTGGTACTTTTTGAGTCTCTTGAACATCATAGCCTCCCTTTTCCGGCCGCCTCAGCGTCTATGGTCCGATACCGATATGACGAAAGACCCATTTTTTGAGTTTTTTCAGCGTCTGGAACGCTTTTTCAGGCAAATGTGCTTCGAGCCAGCGTTTCAACGCGAGATAGCAGGCACGAAGCGGACCGGGAGACAGCCGCTCCACCTTTCTGCAAAGCTCATTGAAATCTCCGGATCCGCAGATCGGGATGAGGCGGATGTTGAGCTGGCGCAGCATGTAATGGTAGTTGGTCAGCTCCACAGACGCGAAGCTGCTGGACAGCAGCCACCCGCTGTAATAGCCCGCCTGCTGCGCCACGAAGGGATAGATGCGCTCCACGGCGTGGAGGAACGTCCCGTCGAAATCCACCGGTTCCTCCGGGAAGTCCTCGTATCTCCACCCATACTGGAAAAGCCCGGCCAACGCACGGGTGCGGAACCAAAAGACCGATCCAAAGGGAGCCACCGGCTCCTCTCCCCTGTCGATCGGCACCCGCAGGCCCAGGCGGTCATACAGCTCTTTGGTATTGTCGAAGTTCGGCCCCCAATCACCGATCCCGATCGTGTTGTAATATGCCGACGCATATGGCGGAGGCGGGCACAGGAGCCCCAGTCTAGGCTCTTCGGCAAAGGCCCGCACCACATTCTCCACGAATCCTTTGCTTTGTAATGTGTTCCGATAGCAGTGCTCTGCAAAAGACCGCCCCTGTACCTCATAACGAAGATGACCGACCTTTTTATCGTGGGCAAAACACACCACATCGTACTCGTCCAAAAACGGCGCGCACCCTACCAGCAGAGCGCTGTTGTCTCTCCCCCGGTTCTCGATCATGATGACCTCGACTTTGCGCACGGAAAGTCCGGAAAACATGGACACGATCTGCCTCTTTTTTTCCGGTGCATCCGTCGTCACGATCACATCGGCGTACTCCGGCATCGCACCGGCATAGCGGAAGCATTCCGGAAGCAGGTCGATGTAGTAGATGTGCATCCAGAGCGCCACCCGAAGCGCCGGTCTCGTCCCTCCCTGGACGAGACGATCGGGCAAGACATGGTCCAACTGCAAGCACCGGCGGAGCGCCGCATGGTTGCAGGTGCGCAGGAGGTTCTCCCAAATGAGTTCGACGTCATACTCCAGATGATCTCGGATATATTCGAACACCTCCCGGCCCTGGTCTCCGTTCGTATCGTTCAACAGAACGCTGCGATCTTGGAAGAAGCACCGACGCTTCACGATCGGGCACCGGCGATCCCTCACCAGGACCGCCGGCATGGTCATGATCGGCTGTGCGCTGACGTGCGCCAAATGCTCTGTGCCGGTGTAGGTCGCCCACTGGAATCCAAGGGCAGCGAAATGCCGGGTAAAGGTGCATTCATAGTGGCTCACAGAGTCCTCATAGGTCCTTATCTCAGGCAATGAATCCCAATATTCCCTGTAAGACGGCGAACGCAAGAGCTCTTTTCGCAGTACGAGGAAATGGGATTGGATGTGCTCCGGAAGATCCTTCAGTCCGTTTTGTGGGAACGGATTTCCCTCTACCCCGGCATGGGACGTGATGCCCCAGAAATCCAGGTCCCGCACCGACATCGACGCGAACATCTCCGTGAACGGGGTCAAGGGCCCGAATACGGTGGCGTTCATCAGCACGAGCTCGTCATAGTCTCCCAGCCGGTCGAACCCGACGCGCTCTATCGCAGCCCTATAAGCGCCTACATCCAGCCCACGGTTCTCCCTCACCAAAACGTTGCCGGCTGCGTACCGTTCGAATCGTTCCAGGGCAGCCTCCTCCACGGACCCGTTGCACACGATATACAACTCACACAGGCAGGGACGGATGCCATCCAAAAAATGATATACGTATCCGTCCACAATCCCTTGGGCATCGTAGAAGAAATATATCCCCAGGCGCCTGGCCTTTCCATCATCGATCTTCATGGTCCCGTTCTCCCATCATGGCGACATCCGTTTCACGATCTCCTGTATCTTTGCCGGATCCCCCCACACCCCAGGAGAATCATACGGCCGGTCCGGGAACGCTCCATATTCCGGCCGGATCGAAAAGCCGCGCTCCTGGATGAAACGCTCCACCTTCTCCCTGAGAGACGTGGCCTGGCCGGTACAGCAGTCGATGACGCCGCAGACCTCCTTTTGTGATACGGCCGCCGCGATCTGCCATGCTAATTCCTCCACTGTGATGAAATCGTATCGGTTCTTTCCTGAGTTCAGCGGGAAAGTCTTTTTTCCCTCGCGCTCTGCCGCCGCGATCTTTGCGAAGATCGAGTGATTGAACGCATCGTCGCCACAGATATAATAGGCCCGGAGCCACTGGAACACTGCATCGGGGTATCGGTCCTGCAGAACGCCGCAGGCTTGTCTGAGGCTGTTCTTTGCGATGCCATAGAGGGACAGAGGGGCTGCCGGCGTATCCTCATCGATCGCGCCCTCATGATATCCGATCTCATGCATCGTCCCCATGACGGCGATCTGCTCCACACCGCCAGACAGCATCCGATCGAGGAACTGATAATGCAGCGGGAGATATTCTATATGGCGGGGGCTGTTATGTACGAACCCGTCCAGCCACGCCAGGTGGACCAACTTTTCCGGACTGCCAAGCTTTTGATAGAGCTCCGGATCCCCGCTGAAGATATCGCACAGGCACATCTCGGCCCGAAAGTCGCAGCCATCGTCCCGGACATCGGCTGCGATCACATGGTGCCCACGCTCCAACAGGCTCTTGACCACATGCCGGCCGATGTATCCACAGGCGCCTGTCACCAAGACTCGGCTCATTCCATCTCCTCCAATCTATCGATATGATCTCTCAGCGCCTCTTGCCAGGGACGCATCTTATCGCCCACCGCAGCTTCCAGGGCGCTATGGTCCAGCGCGGAGTAGGCCGGCCTTTTCGCCTTTTGCGGATATTCTGCCGAAGCGCACGGCTCCACCCGGCAGCCGTGGCCAGACAGCCTCACGATCTCCCTCGCGAACTCATACCAATTGCACACCCCGCCTCCGGTGCAATGGTATATGCCGTACCGCTCGGTAGCGGCCAGCAGCAGCATGTGGTATGCCAGGTCCTCGACGTTGGTGGGGTTCCCATACTGGTCGGATACGACCCGTATCAGGTCCGATCCGGCCGCTTTTCGCAAGATCGTTTTCACGAAGTTCTTTCCATGGAAGCCGTAGAGCCATGCGGTCCGAACGATGAACGTGCGGGAGCAATACGCCAGCGCGTTCTCCTCCCCCGACCGCTTGCTGCGCCCATAGGCCGTCTGCGGCACGCAAGCATCGTCCGTCATATAGGCGCTGTGTTTGTCGCCGGAAAAAACGTAATCGGTGGAAACATACACCAGCTTTGCCCCCACACCTTGGCATGCCTGCGCGATGTACCTCACCGCTGTCCCATTGACGCGTTCCGCCTGCGCCGGATCCTCCTCGCAGCCGTCCACGTCGGTCATGGCAGCGCAATGCAATACCACGTCCGGGCACATCTCCCGCACATACGAATCGACAGCCGCCTCGTCGCATATGTCGAGCTCATCGAACTGCGTACAAAACGATTTGGCCCCGGCCAACTCCCTCGGCAGCTCTCCCAAAACACAGCCGCCTGCGCGGAGCTGCCGCTTCAACTCTGATCCAAGCTGTCCTTCGCTTCCTGTAATGAGCAGCCTCATAACGCGCTTTATCCTTTCAGCCGGACCCCCTGCGCTGACAGCATCCTATCCAGCCGGCTCCCCGGCGTTCCAAAGATCAGGTCTGTGGGGATCGCTTTCCTCTTGAAGTAGAGATCCAAATGCTTGAAATAGATTTCCCGTTCCGTCGGCATGGTGAGTCTCCAGCGCAGATAGTCCAAATCAGTCAAAAATTCCAACGGGATCAGATAGCAAAACGCGAAAAAGCTGATGAATCCCTCATCCGCGCACTTTCCTTCCCCCTCTATCTCGTGACCAGACGCAAAGTAGGAAGGGCTCGGCAGCAGGGTGATGGCTTTTCGCCCCCAGAGCATGGCCTCTATCCCTGTGCCGGACAGCAGAGAGATCACCGTCTCACAATCCAAAATGAAATCCGGCATACTCCTTTTCGGCTTGTCCATAGCAGATGCATACCGTGGGTACTGTCCCCCATACGGATCTCCAGGATGTCTGCGGATCAGCATCTGATCCATGCCGTATTTCTGCCTGACTCGATACAGCAGCTCCGAATCGTTGAGATGCGTTTTGTAGGAGAATATCTCATACGTCGTATAGCCCAACGCCACGCCGATCTGCTTCACTGGCCTCCGGTCATACCCATCCAGCAACGGCAGCTTCTCTTTTTCCAGCAGCAGCGCCAAGCATTCTCTCTTGCTGAACATCGGGATCGGCCGCTGCTCATGCTCCCTCTGGAAGCGTTCCCAGCGCCGCTCCACCGAATCTCCCCCCTGGAGATCCTGCAGATCCCAAAAAGCTGTCTTGAGATAGGTCGGGTCTCGCAAGCACCCCAACTCAAAGTGGATCACCGGGATCCCCCTGTCATGGGCGACCTTCGTAAGACTTGGAAGAGCCATCAAAGTGATGAAGCCCTCTATCTTTTCTCTGCGCTCCGATTCGATCCTCACGATCAGCTTATCCAGGAACGCACACAGATCTGCATCCGGCTGCTTCAACAAATAGCAAAACGCGTCTGAAACAGAACCCTTCTCCCGGATCAAAGGCTCGAGCAGGGCATCCGGTATCTTGTATATCCGATCCGTTCGAAGGTCCTGATTCTTGGGCATGGAGTATCCCCAACGTTGCTTATTGATCGCTTCCGAACGACCCGCCGAAACGAAATAAGACACGGGCGTATCGCAATATATCTCTTGCGCAACGATCGCGGAGTTCGTTCTTTTCACAAAGTCCAGTCCCTTGTAGAACCACCAAAGATAAGGCGCCTCGTTGAAGGTAGACATATTAAAAACAAATGGTATGAACATGTCCTCAGTCCTCTACATATATCCAGCCGTTTTCTTTGCACTTCGCTTTGCGGAGCATGTCCCACAAAAAACGAGGCATACAAGCACGCACCACGGTTTTGATGGGGCCACGCTCCACGGAAGGCTCCACATACCGCCCGCCTGCCGCAGCGCACCGGACCCGGCGCAGCAGGTTCCATAGCCCGATGGGACAGATCCCCCGCAAAAAGCTCTTCCCACGTCCCCTGGGCTTTCGGACTGCCGGAGGGAGCGGCTGCTTTACTGGAGACGCCGATCTTTTGGCGGGAGATACCGGCTTTTTGGCCGGTGGAGGTGTGCCGGCTGCTTTCTTTTGTTGCAGCATACGCAAAAAATCCGCTGTAGCGATCTTCAGCATTGCTTTCGCGCCCACATGTTGGAGTGTCAACTCTACATAGGTATGCGCGATGTCGGTCATCCTCGTGACCTCTTGCTCCGCATATATACGGTTCATGATATAGGAGGTATAATAGCCTTGGCTTTGTGCGACGAACCCATAGCAACACGCGATAGTACCAGGTATCTTACCGTCTCCATACATAGCGCCTTTATCGAGATCTTCCACACACCATTCTCTCTGGAACAAAGGAGCAAGCGCCTTCGGCCGAAACCAAAGCATAGACCCATAAGCGCTTACTGGAGGTCTTTTGGGGTCCAGGGGCACTTTCAACTCCAATCCTGCCAGCATCTTCTGTACGCTGGAGAAGTTCTCCGAGTTCCCCCATGAACCTCCGATCGCCCTGTAGCAATCCGCATTCTTGGGGGGAGGTGGGACCGCAAGCCCCAGCTTTTCCTGCTTCCGAAACAATTCCACGACATTGTTCACATAATCCGCACTTGCTGCCACATTTTCAAAGCAGCAGTCGGAAAAAGCACGGCTGACACAAGAGAATCTGTCATCATCTCCGGCTTCATCTACGTCATGCATGAAGCAGACAAGGTCATGCCCGCCGTCAAGCACCACATCCTTGCAGCCGATCAAAAGCGCCGATACGTCCCGCCCTCCGTTTTCCACTAACCGGTATTCGATATTGAACCGAGCGTTCAATGGTAAAAGCAGCTCTTTCAATACCTCCAACTTGTCTTGGGTATCTGTGGTGAAATAGAGATCCGTTCCATCAGGAAACGACTTGATATTATGTAGATATCGGCCCATCCTATCTTCATGAGAGCTATGAAAGATCGCCGCTATTTTGGTCCCCCGCTGCACCGGTTTGGAGTGATCGAGCGGCAGGATCTGATTCAAATTGAACCAATTTTTCAAATCATATTGGTTCACTGTCCGCAAGAGGTTTTCCCAAATCAGGCCACAGTCATACTCTGTGTGTTCCTCGATATATCGCATCAGTTCCCGCGGGATGTCTGTACAAAAGTCTATGGATCCGTTGGCATCAAAGAACGCTTTCTTACGAAGGATCGGGACCCTGTACTCTGAGACCGCTTGCAGTGCACCATAGACCATCGGATTTGGGCACACATGCCGAAATGCTCCTTCATCTAAGGTAGCCCATGTGAAACCGGCATCGCTAAACTCCCCCGTCAAGGGAAACTCAAAATAGGCACCACTTTCAAAATAGTCTTTGATTTCAGGGATATCGTTGCAAAAATGATAGAATTCGTAACTATGCAGTATGCTTTGCTTGAATACCACAAAGTTGCTCGCGATATGGTCTTGCAGACCATTGGGCAGCGGGATCCCGAACCAATCCTTTTTCTTCTTGTCCCCATATGCCAAATACATGCCCCAGAGATCGCAGGGATCCGCATCCATCCTATCGAACGCTTCTTGGAAGGGATAGAGCGGACCATATATGGTAGAATTCGCTATGACAAGTTCGTCAAACTCACGCAGTTCATCCCAGCCGATATACTCTATGGCCTCTTTATATGCCCAGGCATCGAAGCCCCGATTTTCCCGCACGATCAGATCGTCCGCAGCTTCCGCCAGCGTTTTCCTGCCCTCTGCCGTCAACCTCCCATTCACGACTACGACGATATAATCGACGACTTCATGCAGTCCTGTGATGAAATAAGGCACATACCGGTCAACGATCCCATCCTTATCGAAAAAGAAATATATTCCCGCTCTCTTCATCCTTCTTACCTAACCTTTTATGGATTTGAGGCCGTCACTCTATTTCTGCGCAGCATTTGGCCCCAGCCTGCGCGCGATCTGCCAGATACCTTCTTTCGGAGCAGCATTCGAAGAACGTATCAATTTATTGAGATAAAACATCGTATTCGTGATCTCGATGGCAGCAAAGTCCACATTATAGGACCATGCAGAATAATATCCCCCCTTTTGCGCCAGAAGTCCGATGACTATGTCCCAAAACTCGAAAAAGCCTCTCCGCTCGTTCTCATACTTCTGAATGGCCGAAAGCGGACACATGCCCAAGATCTCTCGCATGGTCTGCGCTCTGCACCAATACATGCCAAAGTACGGCGCGACGGGCGTCTGCTGCGCATCGAACGCGACACCCAGCTCATCGACGAGCTCGATCACCCCGTCTTTGAAGTCGATCCATTCTCTCCCCATGAACGATGTATATTTATCGTTATTGGGAGGCGATGGGAACAATAGCCCCAAACGCGGCTCATCTTCAAACTTATCCAAGACGTTTCGGACGAATCGCGGACTTTTTAACAGGCACTCCATGGATTTGTACGTCGCTGCATAGTCTGCACGGTCTGAGACATCGAATCGGAGGACCAGCAGATACCGATACGTCAGTTCGATCTGCGCTAGATATCGCATGATAGCTGTACTGGCGACTGTCTCTCGTTCTGTTTTATGTACCGAGACTCTGTGCTGTTGGGATAACATCCTCTCGAATGATCCGACATCTTCCAGCGGCGATAAGATATGTACGTCTGCACCTTGAGGTATGGCGTTCAAGTACTCTTCGAATTGTTCGATGTGTTCGCAAGAACGCACGAAAAGGACGACACCAACAAATGGATCGACCGTAGTGTCCTGTCCTGTCCTGTCCTGTCCTGTCCTGTCCTGTCCTGTCCTGTCCTGTCCTTGCTCTTCATAGGGAAAGATATGATTCAATTGGAGCGCGTTCTTGATGTCTGTCATGGGACTCGTGCGAAGGATGTTCTCCCATATCATATCCGTATCGTACCCGCCGCTCTTTTTCAAAAAATCATAGGGGGCCACCGCTGCCTCCCCCGCAGTCTCGTATACCAGGCCATCATACGGCGGGTAAAAAAATGTCTTTCTTTTTATGAGAGGCACCTTCGTGTTCTGGAGCAGATACTTCTGCCGCCAAAATGCCGGACAGCCTGTCAGCGGGCGCAGCTCTTCCGCTCCCGCGTAAGCGTACGATCTGAATCCATATCCTTCGAAACGTTGCGTGAACCTGCTTTCATGGAGCCTGACCGAATCGGCATACGACTGGATGCTCGGCATCTCTTCCCAATATTTCTTGAACTCATAGCTGGAGAGCATCGGATGACGGACTGCAATGAAATGCGATTGTATATGGTCCGGCACTTGCCCCGCGACTGCGGTGTTCCTCCCAAAGAAGGTAGTCGTCCCCCAAAAGTCTGTGTCGATCCGCTCCATATCATCGAACATCTCGCAAAATGAGTGCAGCGTCGGGAAAATAGTGAAATTCATCAAAACGAGCTCATCATAGCGGTATATCTCTTGCCAGCCAAGATACGACAGCGCCTCTTTATATGCCCAGACATCCATCCCTTCGTTTTTCCGGACCATGATGTCTTTCGTATATTCGCTCACAGCTCTCCTGCCCTTGGCATCCAGTTTCCCGTTGCAGACAAAGACGATCCGCTCACTTCGTTGGACCAGATCCTGCAAGATGTGAAAGATATACCTATCTACGATGCCGTCTTTATCGTAGAAAAAGAAAACGATGCACCTCTTCATAGCTCCTTGTTCTCCCCTTCACTCGTCGAATATCCGACCGATGCCTTGGACATCGTCTACCAACAGCACTCCGTCTATCACATCTGTTTTTTTGAAGCCGAAGCCATAGGTCACACCTATAAAATTGGTCCCGACCTCCTGTGCCGCCTTCATATCTCCTACGGTATCTCCCACCATAAAACCTTGAGCCGGATCGACCACTTCAGTTCGATCCATGCATAGCTTTATCATATCCGATTTCCTGCGTTTTCCCTCAAGGTCCGAGCCAACGACACAGTCGAACAAGGGCAGGAAATAAAAGTGTTCCAACAGTCTCAGCGAATAATCCTCTCGCTTATTGGTCGCCACACATGTTTTGATCCCTTTGCTTCGCAACACATCGAGCAGATCATATATACCGTCATACGGCACAGCTTCAAACAGGAACTTTTCTTTATATGCTTCCCGCCAAGCCGCCGCCAATTCCCATGCTCGTTCCTGGGTACAACCATAATGCTCCTGGAATGACTGCTGCACCGGCGGACCTATGAAACTACGCTTTTCTTCCTCAGAAAGCATTGGCAAGTCGAACTGCGTTATGATGTGATCGATCGTGTGGATCACTCCAGCAGAAGTATCCAATAAGGTCCCATCCAAATCAAAAAAGACCGCTCGATGCCTCTTCATTCACTCTGCCCTCTTCCTGTACAAACTTTCCGTCAAAAAGCGGATGGAGATCTTCTCTTCCAGCCGCTTCACCGCCGCTTCGATCGCCTCATTTTGCAGCCAAGACTGCCCCATAAAATCCCATCCATCATTGAAGTAATTACTGCCCTCGCTCTTATATCCATCGAACCCGGCCAGTGTCACTTCTTTCGAGCCCATTTTGATCATAGCATTGACTAGCATCAGCGTCGCATTGTCCGAAACAGCCTGATCATCTACCAATAGGCTGGAGTAGTTCAAATAAAGGTCCACCTCCAATGTCGCAGGATCGATATTCGAAGTCGCGATGACGCGCGCTCCGGATGGATGCTTTTTCATCCGCAGCGCGATCTGGCTATATCGTTTATGATTACTGACGAAAACTGCATCGGAACGGTATAACTCTGAAAAATGATTGATACTGATGATATAGGGGTCACTTTTACGAACATACCCCTCTATCTTCTCTTTTTCTTTCAAAAGGCTGCTTCCAGGAGCGAGCACTAAGATAGGACGATCACCTATCGCAGCGCGCAGCTCAGCATATGAAGCGTGGTCATCTACACACTTCTTTTGAAACTCTTGATAAAGAAAAACGATATGTTCCTCGTCATACCTCGTCTTTTTCTCAGGATCTATCCGAGAAATGACTTCATTGATCGATTTGATCGAGAGTGTCTTTTTGTTCAGCAAAAAGGACACGTATCTAGGATGGCAATAGTTCGACGCCGCGATGTAATACTTGAGAGAATACCCCCAATCGTTCTTTTTCTTTTCCTTCTCGATGTAGGTATCCGCGATCTCAAGGATCTGATTTACATCGTAATCCCCGCCCATATAGTTGTTGATATAGAGCGCCATCAGTTCTGTTGCCGCGTTTCCTGCGCCCTTTCCCATCCCCATGACAGAACAGTCGACGATCATCCGCCGTTGAGTGAACTGTTCGATGAACTCAACAGCATTGGAGTAGGCCAGTTGAAAATTATTATGAGAGTGATATCCCAGTGCGATCTCCGGCTCCAATGTAGCGTCCATCAGGGAATAGTAGCGCAACAAATCGCGTTTGTTCATAAAGCCATAGGTGTCTACGATACACACTGCAAGCGGCATCAATTCATTGGCCCCAGCCACCAAGTCCAACACATCCTGAGGTGTATAGTCCATGAACGATACCGGCTGAAGTGAAACAAAATACCCTTTTTTCTTTATCTCTTTGCAGAAACTCAACGCCTGCAGCATGTCTTTCTGTTTGAACGTCACCCGGATCCCATCCAGCACGCTATCTGCACAGGGAGAAATACGGTCAAGTGAACAGTCTCCATAGTCTATTATGGCCACAACGCTGGTCTCTTCACTGATCTTGGACGGAAGTAGTTTTCCAATCGACGCCGTATCTGGAAACTGGGTCTCGTCCAAATCGAAGGAAACACGATCGCGTAAATAGCCGACTTCAATGATATCCATGCCGGAGAGCTGCAACCTTTCGAATATATTGATGATGCACTCCTCGCCAAACCTCCATTGGTTGACGAAACCGCCATCTCGAAGCGTACAATCAAGCAAATGGATCTTTTTCATCTTTTATCAATCCCACCTTCTGTCTCAAGTCGTTGCTTCAAAAGCAGCCTCACCTTTTCCAAGTCTCTTTGTGTATCCACCGACAGTGCATCAGAAACTACCCGTGTAAAATGCATCCCGATCTTGTTTTCCATGAACCGAAGGATCGCGATATCCTCGATCCTTTCCAAATCACCTGCCGGAGTATGGACAAAAAAGTCCAATGCAGCTTTGTTATAGCACTCGATCCCCACGATCTTCCAAAACTTGTACAAGACCGTCTTATATGGGAATGGGATCGGACTACGCGAAAGATAGATGCAATCGCCCCTATCGTTCGCCGCGATCTTTATATTTCCTGGATCGATAGCCTCTGTAGGCTCCTTGATCTCCCGCATCAACGCTCGGGCAATATACTTTTGATCCGGCATACTGTCGGGGATGACAGCACCAATGACTTCGCTTTTGATCAATGGTTCATCCCCGCATATAACAGTATAAAGGTCTGCATCCACTGTTTGAGCGACCTCATAGATCCGATTCAAATGAGTCGGATTATCTTTCGATGTCATAATGACAGGGATATCCCATGCTTGACAGGTATCCCTTACACGGTCATCATCAGCAGCCACATAAATTTTTTCCAATCGCTGCACTTTTTTCGCTTGTTGATACACCCACCAAATCATGGGCCTCCCGCAGATATCCGCAAGCGGCTTGCCAGGCAGTCGACTGGAGTCATAACGAGCCGGAATGATCCCGATCACTTTCATCTTTTGACCCTCATTTCAAAGTTTGTTTTTCCGTACCAGATTTACGATATATAAGAAGATCGTTTCTGGAAGCCAAGGGGCCACCAACTCGAAAATGGAAGCCCTAGGACCAAAACGTCTAGATCTCCAGACGGTCCGCCCTCCCCCGCGGCGCTCCAGATTGGCGGCCCTGGCGCGGGCCCAGAGCAGGCGG